>JAIRSQ010000075.1 GCA_031255395.1 Spirochaetaceae bacterium
AACTTTCCGCCTGCGCATTGCCACCGGCATTTTGCTGCCTGCTCGCAACGACGGATATGCGGATTCGCAATGACAGCATAGTCGAAAAATGAACATATCAATCGCCTAGCAACTGCTCGGACAAAACGTTATATTTATCAAACTATGGAGGTATATATGAAAACGTTGGATATGCGGGGGCAACCGTGCCCGATTCCGGTGGTAAAGGCCAAAAAAACGCTGGCAGGACAGAACGAGAATGGAGTCGCCGTTCTGGTTGATAACATTGTCGCCGTGCAGAATCTCGAAAAGATGGCGAAGGGGACAGGCTGCGGGTTTTCTTATGTTGAGGAGGAAGCGACAGGGACGCCATTGTACAGGGTTATCATCGTAAAGGATGCTGCCGCTGACCTGAGCGCGTACGAGCCGCAGGAAGCCGCTGGCGTCACTGTCGTTACCGCCGCCGAAAAAGACGGGAAGGGGCCGGTCGTTCTTATAACGGCGGACAGCATGGGACGCGGCGAAGAGGAACTCGGACGATTGTTAATCAAAGGCTTCATTTTTTCACTGACCCAATTGAACCCACCGCCCGAAGCGGTCGTCTTTTTGAACGGCGGAGCACGGCTCACAACTGAAGGAGCAAACACCGTTCCCGACCTAAAAACGCTGGAGGATAAAGGCACGGGAATATATACCTGCGGGACCTGCGCCAATTACTACAAGCTGACAGACCGTTTGGCTGTGGGAAGTGTCGTTGATATGATGAATATTGCAAGCCGTTTGGGGAAGGCGTCCGCAGTTATCACGATATGATATATGCGAATTACGCCGCCACCTCTCCTGCATTGTCTCCCGCCGTAATCGAAACGCTTCGAGAGTATTTGGGTGGGACGCACCTAAACGCGGCCCGCAATTTCGAAGGGCTTGAGGCAGGCGCGACAGCCTTGCGCGCCCGCAAGGCTGTCGCGAAACTCTTTAATGTCGCCGATCCGCTAAAGGCAGTATTCACAAGCGGCGCGACGCTGTCGCTCAATATGGCGATAAACGGCTTGCTAAAGGAGGGCGACCATGTAATCTCTACGAGCGTGGAACATAACGCCGCGGCCCGCCCTCTTGAGGCTCTGCAAAAAAACGACATCATAGAGACAGACTGGCTTCCCTGCGCCGCGGACGGGTCGCTGGACACGGAAACTGTCCGTAAGGCAATACGAAAAAACACAAGAGCGCTGGTTATGTCCCACGCCTCAAACGTTCTCGGCACGGTATTGCCCGTGGCGGAATGTTTTGGGATCGCCCGCGAATACGGCATCCTAACAATTTTAGACGCGGCGCAGACGGGCGGAGTTCTGCCGTTCGAGGCTGATGGCGGCGTCACCGCGGACGTTATCGCGTTCACGGGCCACAAGGGGCTTGGCGCGCTGGCTGGCACGGGCGGATTGGTGATAGGCGAGAAGGCCGCCGCTCAAATGCGTCCGTGGATACGGGGAGGCACAGGCAGCGTGTCGCAATCCCTTAATATGCCGCAATTCCTGCCCGATAAGTTTGAGCCGGGCACGCAGAACACGATCGGCATCCTAAGCCTTGCCGTGTCCGTCGAAGAGATCCTAAGCGTCGGCGTAGAAAATATCCGGGAACATGAACGCTCCCTTACGGCGCGCTTTCTGGCAGGATTGCGTGAAATAAAAAAAATTACCGTTCACGGAATTCTTGACCCGGACCGCTGCACGGCGCTTGTTTCAATTGCTGTAAGGGGGTATGACGCGGGCGAAGTTTCCAGACGTCTTTTTGAAAATCGCGGTATAGTTACCCGTAGCGGACTGCACTGCTCTCCGCTGGCGCACAAGACCGCCGGCACATATCCGCACGGGACTGTCCGTTTCAGTTTCGGGCGCGGAACCGCGATGGAAGAAATCGATACTATACTCGAAGCTCTGTCGGAATTGTAGCGTGCCGTCAGTCCCTCCTCGTTTAGGCCGGATAAGGACAGGTTGCCATTGACTCATTTTCCCCGGAAAATTATTAGGCAACGCGCGCTGTTGAACATGTCAAGAATTTGTCTATAATTATACCGGCATGACAAAAGACAATGAATTTGGGCACGACGCGCGTGAAGACTGAAATCACGGCAAAACCAAAAGTTAGGCCTAACAAGAGCGCGTTTGCGGCCATCATCGGGCGGCCTTCAGTAGGCAAATCCACTCTGCTGAACCGGCTGTGCGGCGCAAAGGCCGCCATCGTAAGCCCCGTGCCGCAGACAACGCGGAACAGCATACGCGGCATAGTGAACAGGCCGGAGGGTCAGATTGTCTTTGTCGACACGCCCGGAATGCATATTTCCGGCAAAAAGTTGAATTTGCGTCTGTTGGAAACGGCAGCGCGGGCTTTGGACGAGGCCGACATCGCGCTGTATGTACTTGACGCTTCCCGTCCGCCTGGGCCGGAGGAAGATGCCGTCATAAAAGTGCTGGAGCGGCGGGATGGGGCGGCAAGCCAGAAAACCGTTGCCGCCATCAATAAAATCGACGCCGCGGACAGTGCCGCAGCCGCTATTTCCGACAATTATCTAAAAGAACGGTTGCCGTTGTTGCCGTCCGAACGCGTTTTTTACATATCGGCGTTGCGAAACGAAGGTATCGACGCGATGCTTGCCTGTATGTTCCGGCTTGCTCCGGAGGGGCCGGCGTTATACGGCAAAGACTGCTACACCGACCAGGAACCCGCCTTCCGCATAGCCGAGATTGTCCGCGAGAAGGCCATGAACCGGTTGCGCGAAGAACTGCCCCACTCGATATATGTCGATGTTGCCGATATGGAATTGCGTAGTAGCGGGACAGGAAAAACCGCCTGCCAAACGCTATGGGTTCGCGCTTTCATCATGGCGGAACGGGAATCCCAGAAGGGGATGATAGTCGGCAAAGGCGGCAGTATGATTCGCTCGATACGGCTCGCGGCGTTGCGTGACCTAAAAAAGGTCTTTGATTGGAAAATAGAACTCGATCTGCGCGTGAAAACGGCGCAAGACTGGCGCGGCAATGACGCCATTCTAAAAAAACTGGTTTAGATTGCCGCATACGGCCTTCGCGTTTAACTTTAGGCAAGGCAAAGACGGCTGTCATTTTTTCCGTTTTTCGGCATAAAATATACCATAGGCGGTTGCGGCGTATGCCGTAATTTACGCCGGATTTCATTTTGGAGAGTCCTATGGGTAAAAAAATGTTTTTGTTACTGGCTGACGGCTTTGAAGAAGTCGAGGCGCTTACGCCCGTCGATTATCTGCGCCGCGCCGAGATTGATGTTGCCACGGTTTCTATAAGCGGCAGTTTGACCGTAACCGGCGCACACAATGTTCAGGTAACGGCTGATATGCCGATACGTAACTTGATTGGCGAGGGGCTTGGCGACGGAATTATCCTGCCGGGCGGTTTGCTGGGAGCGAAAAACATTGCAGCAAGCGCCGATGTCAGCCTGCTGATAAAAAAAGCGCGGCAAGAGTCGCTGTTGATCTGCGCTATATGCGCCTCTCCAGCCGTAGCGCTTGTTCCAACGGGAATACTTGATAACGCCGCTTGGACGTGTTATCCGGGAGCGGAAAAGGACGCGGGCAAAGCCAAAGAAACATGGCGGGAGGACAGAGTCGTAGCCGACGGCAATATAATTACAAGTCGCGCCGCCGGCACTGCGGCGGAATGGTCGTTCAAAATCATCGAAAAACTGCTTGGCGCGGAAACGCGGAGCAGAATAGCAAAGTCCGTCCTGCTCGAATAGTCCGCGCCTACATTTTCAGCTTGTTAAGGAGCAACAACTTCAGTTTGCTCGCGCCGTCAAGTTCAGGGGCAAGGGCGAGTGAAGCCTCACAGTCTGCGAGCGCCTGCGGATAGTCTTTCAAATGGTAGTAAGCCTCGGCACGGCGGTAAAAGCAGTACGACTGATAGCGGTTTATGGCGATGGATGTGTCAAAGTCTTCAATCGCGGCGGCGTACTGCTGTAAAACAAGCCGTACTACGCCGCAGTAGTAGGCCGCTTGGTACGACTTTTCGTCCAGCTTCAAAGACTGACTAAAGTCTTCTATCGCCTCGTTGTAACGAGACTGGGCAAAAAAAGCCATGCCCCTGTGCTTGTATATCAAAGCTGTTGTCTTGACATCGGGTTTAAGGTTGAGTATAGCCGAATAGTATGACGTAGCGTCTGAAAAAAGCCCGCGGTTGTGAGCGTAAAGAGCGTTCAAAAGAAGGTCATCAATAGAATCGCTGGCCAAATTAACAGGCGCTTTTTCATCGGCTCTTTTGAGCGCTATTCCGTCGAACAGAAAGGCGTCGGCAGCCTCTTCGACCTTCTTGAAAAAAGTGTCCTTGCGGTGTCCCAGTTGCTTGTTAAAATTTCGTTGGTATGTGCGGATTTCTTGAAATATTGTATCGGCAAGTGAAAGGCTGGCGTTTATAGCTGCCAGTTTCCGTTTCATGGGGTGGTCAAACGGCCGAAATTCCGCCTTGTAGACTAACTCGTGTTCGACTTCCGCCCAAGCGTCCTGCAAAATGGTACGAATTTGGATCTCGATGATGTCGCCTGTAAACGGAATTTTGACGCTATTGAGGTATTTATCACCTATTTCCGCCGGGAGTTGGACCAAAAAATGTATGGATTCATAACCGAATTCCTTAAAAGAATAGGCGGATCCCTTCCTTTCGACCTCTGCAACTTTAAAATTGCTTTTTACCAGCTTTTCAACCGCGACTGTGTCTTCGATAAACGGACAAACAACCCTTATTCCTATTTGGTCGGGTATTACGGGAAGGTTGTTGTTTGGAACATCTTTCAGGTAGCGCAGGTATTTATTAAAAAAACTCTCGAAGCTCTTCACCCTGCCCTTGATTGTAAGATTTGACGGGAGCCCAGAAACAAGTTTTTCTAAGCGGGTCTCCAGTTCTTTTACTATCAGTTCACGAGAAGGGAAATCGGCTTCATATCGTTTTTGTAACGCGTTTTTATCGGGTATTTGCCGCATCTTTGTTTTAGCCCCCTCCCGACAACGCTCAGCCAAGCTTATCCGCGCTTTTAAGCGAGAGAGGGTTTTCCAGTTATAATCGTCCCGGTAAAAAACCGCCATAGCCATCTGCGTATGGCGGCATGATTACAATTATCCGTGTAAAATGGGCAACACCCGCCGCACGGGAGAGCGGTTTGAAGTCCGCCCCGCCCATGCGTATGCTCTCGGTTACTGTTGCGCCTCTGCCCCCGCGGCGTTAGACGGCCTATTAGGGTCGGTAAAGTAACTTTCGGACGCTTTCTTTTCAGCCTCAAGATAGCGCCATACCTGATCCTTGCCAAAGTTGGTCAACTCGAGTTTCTGCCTTTCCGCCTCGCGCTCCCTGATGATGTTCCACTCGGATTCATCGTCAATATCGTTACTGCCGGGTTCAAGCTGAGCCTTATCGTAAACAATCTGGACGTCTTTGAAATACACGACAAAATCGCCGCCTTCGTTAGAGCCGTCCCGCTGAATAAGGAAACCGCCGAAACGGAGGTACGGGGTATTGTTCGGGTAAAGCTGATATATCCGGAGAGAACGGGAGCGCACTTCGTTGATATACTGGGGGTTGTCCCATTTAAGATCGGCCCATCCGTCAAAATTCAGGTAGCCCAAGAATATCGTCTGGCTTCTGCCTGAACCGTCAATCAGGATCGCTGACAGCGAATGCGGCGCATTGACGCCGTAAACTCTTACCTGCAATGACTTTATTGCGCCGACATTTTTTACGATGCCATATCCGTTTTCAAAACGGGAACCGGCCGTCGAATAGTTTGGATCATCCTGCTCAACAATCTCGCCGTCCTCGGTAACATCCGAGAATTCATAGGCCGGAATGTCAAACGGCGGGCGAATCAGAGCCCACGAATTGTAAGGCGCCGCCGGAAAATGAATCCTAGTACCCAGCACATTCGTATGCTCCCTTGACGCTGACACTTTCGTATAACTGTTAACAGAGTTTGTTACCGTGCGGGATGACGGCGCCAGTTCAACCTTCCAGTTAGGCAAAGCCATCGAGGTTTTCATCAGCCCTTTTTGCTCCTCAGTGTAGTTAGTCCCGGCTGTGTTAGAAAAATCCATCAAAGTCTGACGGTTTTGGGGTAACACGTCAGGCTGGTCCAAAAAAACATCGGGCACAAGATTAGAAAAGTCTATAAGAACACTTTCATCCGCAACCGCAGTGCCGATAGCCGCCAAAGCAAAAGCCACAAAAACGAATAACCGCTTCATTTATTGCTCCTTTCCGTTTACTCTTAAATAATACTCGCGTAAAAAGCGCAAGTCAAAAATATGTTTCATTATAACAATGAACATCAAAAATTGTCAACATCCGCGATAAAAGGGGCCGACGCGCCAATTCAATTATCGGCAACGCAGGGCTAATTAAAAAGGACTTCGTTCCCTTCTATAAAAAACCGAACGTCCTTTACAAACGGAAAATTTCGGCGTATCCCGCCGCTCAAATCCGCAAGATTATCCCGCAAGCTCCCGGACTGCGGCACCGCCGCTTCTACGGAAACGCTAAGGAAAACAACGCCACCTCTTAGCAAAAGCGCTTCCAGCCGGACATCGCGGCCAAAAAGCGGCTCGGTCTCAGGCGAAAGCGGCCCCGTCAGCGCCTCTTCCACATAGCGGCTTATGTCCGCTTCACGCGACCCCGTACGTCTAATCATACGCTCTTCTATGACTTCTTGTCTAGTGTCCGGAGCGCGAAAAACAAACGTGCGCCGCGCAAGTCCCGACATAAAATAATCGGCAAGCGCCGCCAAGCACAGCAGAATACAGAACAGAGCCGCCCAATACCCGCTTTTTGCGGGCTTTAATACCCTAAACGCCGTCTTCGTCGCCGCGGCGAACGTAACGGCAAACATGGTTTTCGCTTTTTGATAAAGGCTCAACGGCTTCCCCGCTCGGCCAACCGCTTCTTCCTGAGCAGCAGCGCACAGATCGACAGCATGGGCGCAAGGACCGGAAGCAGCAGTAATGCGCCGACAAGGTTTTGATTGCGGAAAAAAAACTGCCAGACCAGCGGGGGAAGCAACGAAAACGCCAATATTCCAAATAGGACGGCAATTTTAGCCGCCGGCCCGCTTTTTGACCCGCCGTCAGCGGCGCCGCGCCTTAATATCACCTACAACGGGTAAAACGCGGCCGCGAGAGCCGTCCACAGCAACGGCGTAAGAGTAAGCCGTAGCGGATCATGGCTGGCACTCCACGGTACGAAACAGGCCAGAGCGACCGGAACCATGGAAAGCAGCGTAAAGCCCGTAAAGTCGGTTATTCCGGCGTTTGGACGAAAACGCGATATAAGCAACGCCGCCGCCAGCGGTAGCAGGACAGGCAGGCTCGTATAATCGACATACGCGCTTATATATCGGGACAGGCCCAAGCCGCCGGAATAGGCCATATACGGAACAAAGAATCGCGCGACCGCCTCGCAACTGCCTACAATGAAGGCCAAAACCGCCCTCGAATTAATGTTTTCCGGCCTTACAGCGCGCCAAAAAATGTAGAAGGCGGGCGTCCATAGCAGGCAGAACGGTATCATGTATTTCCGGAAAGCTCTTTGACGGCGTTTATAAACTCGCTGTCCGTTCCTGTTTCAGCTATGCTCGCCGACATTCTCCACGTCCAGTTAAAATCGTTGCAAGTTCCCGGCACGTTTACGCGTTCCGAGGCGGGATCCGCCGCATACCAGCGGGACGCAAGATGAAGCAGGTCTATCAGCGGGAAAATCCGCAGTCGCGACCCGGCGGACGCCGCCTGACGCAGGAACGCGCGGGCCGTTTCGGTATTATAGTCCTTTGGCAAAGACGGCGCTCCGTTAAACTCCGCAAACAGAGGCTGGTCCGCTTCTCTTTCCCACCATTCGCGCATGGTCGTGCTGTCATGAACGGACGTTGTGCAGACCGAAAGCTCAGGATACTCTTTGTAGGGGATGAACGGTTGCTCGGCTTTGTCCCATTCGCGCTCCCAGCGGACAACTTTCAGCGACAAAATCCCCAATTGTTTGAGCACGCTATGGACGCATTTTGTTTGAACTCCCAGGTCTTCGGCGCATACAAGCAGGGAAGAATCCTCAAACAGGGCTGAAAGAAGTTTTGCGGCTCCGGTTTCCCATTTTATTTCTGAAATCCTGTTTTTTTCTTCCAGAAAACCTTCGAGTTTTTCGCGTTCTTCGCCGGAAAGGGTCGCGTACTGGCGGGAAGCGCTGTAATCCCAGATAACGGAATAGGTTTCTTTGTCTCGTTCCAGAAAAATACGGTCGCTAAATTCTTTTTTCAGATAGGCCTTCCCCGCAGGGTGTACGCTAAGGGAAGCTATATCCCTGTCGCCCTTTATCCCTTTTTTGAAAAGCCAGAGTTCCTCGTTGCCGATACGGTTTAACGCGAAGCTAAAGACGCGGCGGGCATCTTCGTCTGAACCGCCGTTCTTTTTCACAGCGTCCCAAACCTCGTGAGTCGGTATGTGCGGCAAGGTAATCCAGTGAATCCGGCTGTCGTCAAAGCCCAATTTGACTAATTCAGCCCTTTTTATCGGGGCGTAAGGTATGAAACGTCCCATCGCTGCCGAATCATAATGCCTGTCTATGGCCCATATCCTAAAAAAACCCAGAATATGGTCGATCCTTAACGCCTTGTAGTATTTTTCAGCCATTTTTATGCGGAAACGCCACCATGAATAGCCGTCTTTAGCCTGAGCGGTCCAGTTATAGATCGGAAATCCCCAGTTCTGCCCCTCCGCGCTGTACATATCGGGCGGCGCGCCCGCCGAGAAGCCCGTATAAAAATATTCGGGGCGCGACCACACGTCGCAACTGTCCATATTCATCAAAATGGGCAGATCGCCTTTCAGTATTATGCCCATGTCGGCTATTTCGTCCGCCGCCGCCTTGAACTGGCTGTCGAGATTCGCCTGAAGCCAGACCCAAAACAGGTGTTCGCGTTTGAGGGAGCGATCGTTCCAAAGGGTTTCGATGTCCTTAGGGCAAACGCTATTAAAGGCTTTCCATTTCTTCCAGCTTTCCCCGCCGTTTTCGTCTTTTAACCGCCGAAAAACGGCGTATGTCTTTACCCAGTCGTTCTTTTGCGTCCATACGTCAATAGACGCGTCGCGTTCAATCTCATCGACATTGTCATAAAAGATACGCCTTAGCAGTTCAAGTTTTGCCGTCGCTATTTTATAATACGGATAGCGCGTTTCCCGCTCGAATTCCGCCCCCACAGCTTCCCAGCTTTTTTTGTACGGCAGTGCTTTTTCAATATCGGCTATCCGCAGGTATATCGGATTTAGCGCAAAGGCGCTCAGCGCGCTGTAAGGCGAGCTGTTAAAGCCGGTGTCGTTCACGGGCAGAAGCTGTATCAAGCCTATATTCATCTTTTTGCAAAGCTTGGCAAATTCGACCAAATCGGGAAATTCCCCGATGCCGGCGCTCGATTCGCCGCGCAGAGCGCCAACCGGAACAACCGTGCCTATTAATCGTTTGTTTTTTAACGCTTCTTGCATAAAGCTACTCCTTGTTTTTGCTGGTGTAGAACGGCAATATCACTGAACTTCTAAATAACATGATAGCTTATTTAGCGGACTTGAAGCAATAGGCAGGGCAGCAATTCCGATTTCAAACGCATAAAATAAATAATGAGCAATGAGTAGTGAGCGGTGAGGCCGCCGATAGGCGGTTACGAGTCTTCCGGCACGCGGGCTGGGGAGCGACCGCCACTGCGAGTCGGCTTTGGGGTCAGGCCCCTAGGAGGCCGTCATTGCGAGCCCTAGGGGCGAGGCAACCCGACTCGGCAAATTGCCGGCGACAATTTGCCGAGCACTCGCAATGATACGGGTTTTACCGACACGGGCGAACCTGTTTGCACGCGCCGGTGACAAGTTACGGCTTAACTGCCAGTCAAACAGCCGGGTTTATCGCCTGCAGTTTGCCT
>JAIRSQ010000095.1 GCA_031255395.1 Spirochaetaceae bacterium
GGAAAGGCAGTTTTCATGATTTACGGATGGACGGGAATACGAGCCGTAGCGAGAGTTACAGGAAGGCTGGCGTGGATATAACCGCCGGATACAGGGCGGTGGAGTTGATCAGGCGGCACGTCGAGCGAACGCGGACTGCCGGAACGCTGGGCGGACTAGGCGGATTTGGCGGGCTTTTTGAGCTTGATATGGCGGAAACGCCGAATCCGGTGCTGGTTTCCGGCACGGACGGGGTCGGCACGAAGCTGCGGGTGGCGTTCCTGACGGGCAGGCACAACACTGTTGGCATTGACTGCGTGGCGATGTGCGTGAATGATATTGTCTGCTCGCTTGCAAAGCCGCTCTACTTTCTGGACTATATAGCCTGCGGGAAAATTTACCCCGAAAGGATAGCGGCGATAGTTGAGGGGATCGCGGAAGGATGCGTGCAGGCGGGGTGCGCGCTGATTGGCGGGGAAACGGCTGAGATGCCGGGATTTTACGCCGAGGACGAGTACGATCTTGCCGGTTTTGCGACCGGAGTCGCTGATAAGAGCCGCCTTGTCGATCCGAGTCGCGTCTCCGCCGGAGACGCTATCATCGCGCTGGCAAGTTCCGGCGTTCACTCTAACGGCTTCTCGCTGATACGCAAAATATTCGGCATAGATTCAGGCGGCGGAGAAGCCGGCGCTGAGCGGGCGAAAAAAACGCTTGCGGATTATAAGGTTGTTCTTAAAAAATCTTTGGGCGAAGAGTTGCTTGTCCCTACGCGGATTTATGCGAAGTCCGTGCTGTTTCTGGCGCGGACTATGGAGATACGCGGCGCGGCGCACATAACGGGCGGCGGCTTCTATGAAAATATTCCGCGTTGCCTGCCGGACGGGCTTTGCGCCCGAATACGCAGGTCGGAGCTCAAAACGCCGGCAATTTTCAGCCTTATCGCTACGGAAGGCGGTATCAGCGAGCGCGATATGTTCAACACGTTCAACATGGGTGTCGGCATGATCCTCGTCCTGGACGCTGCCTCCGCCAAGACCGCCGTGGAAACCCTGCGCGAATCAGGCGAGGACGCCTATATTTTGGGCGAAGTCGTCCCCGGCGAGCGCGGAGTGGAAATAGTCTAGCAAATGCCGGGACTGGCCGACTCTTACTGCGAAATCCGGCTTGCCGAGATGAACGCGCTGTTCAGGCGGCTCAATATTTCAGTGTCATACATAGACGACAGCGGCGGGACGGCGCTGTCGTTCTCGTACCGTTCGGCGCGGGGAGAATACTGCGTCTATATCCGAAAAAACATTGACAACGAAACCCATGCCGCCTGCGAACTGCGCGAAAAAGGGCGCATACTGTTCAACCATTTTATACGCCCGCAGTCGCAAAAAAAGCTGTTCTACGAATCATTTCGCCGGAATATGCCGCTGATTTTTTTCAAACTGCCGGACGACAAGAGCACGAACCGTCAGATGGGAATTTATTCGTCGTACCTCTACGGACGTTTTGCCGGAACTGCGCAGGCGATGGAAGTGAACAGCAAACTCTTTGGCGGGGACTGGGAGAGCGTTCGCTCCATGTTTGAACGAAACATCGGCGACAGCGTTAGAAAGCCGGAGTATCTTGCTTTTCCCAAGGACGGCTGGCCGCCCGGCCTCGACTGGATGACGTATATGCTCCTGTTTTGCGGCGATATGCGGCGAGCGCTCGACGAGATTGGCTGCGGAGAAGGCAACAAAATAAAGACGGGCGATATAAGCGCGTACAGCGGCGAGGAGCGCGAGGAGGAGCGGATCAGGGAAGCGCACGAAACTCGTAAAACAATCGTTGACGGCGACAGCGGCGGAGACGAACGGGTGCGACGCGGCAGGACGGCCTGCGTTACCGGAACAGCGGCGCTTCATACCGTAAGCGAATGCGACAATTTTGAGCAGTTTGTAAACATACTGCGCGAGCGCGGCGCAGTTTTCAGGAAACGGCGGCTTCTTACCGATATGCTTTACAACGCCAACCGGAACAAGTACGACACTGACGTTTTCATTCCGCGCCGCGTCCGTGCGACTGACAAAAATCTTGCGGCTGTCTGCGTGTTGCTGGACGTATCCGGCAGCGTTCCGGTCGCTTTTCTTGAACGGGCAGTCGGCGCGATCGTTCGAGCCGAAGGCTTTTTTAACAGGGAGAAGAGCCGCCTTGTGTGCTGGTCGGACAGCCTCTGCTCAGATATGCCGCTGGGCGCTCCGCGGAAGTTCGCTGCGGGTGGTGGAACGATTTTGGTGTCGGGCATCGAATATTGCAAAAAGTATTTGGACAGGGACGCGGCGTTCTTCATAGTTAGCGATTTTCAGGACGATCTGGCCGGATGGATTAAGGCGGCGAGGGGCATAAGGGCGCGAAGTACCGCCGTCGCTTACGACGGCGGGAGTTCCGGAGAGAGGCGTAGCTTCGAAGAGTGGTTTTCGCGGGCCGGTTCAAACGCCGACTCGCACGGGACTGAGGTAACGCTGAAGGAATTTTCCGCTGTCTTTGATTCTGTACTGCTCCGCCGGAACGCGGGCGACTAATCCTTTCCCTCCCTCCAACGTTCGATGATGAAGCGGGCTATCGAGCCGTAACCCGGAAGCCGCGGCAGACTGTCACGGCTGAACCATTGGGCGTCTTCTATTTCGACGCCGTCGCACCGTATCTCGCCGCCCGCGCAGTCCGCGGCAAAGCCTATCATCAGCGAATTTGGAAACGGCCAGCTTTGCGACGCGAGGTATCGGATGTTTTTTATTTTAAGGCCGACTTCTTCAAACACTTCGCGTTCCACTGTGTCTTCGAGCCGCTCGCCCGCCTCGTAGAAACCGGCAATCAGGCTGTATATGTTTTCGGTGAATTTGCTGTCGTGCGCAAGCAGAATCCTGCCATCGTCATTTGTAACGCGGACGATTACCGCGGGAGACACGCGGGGATACTCGACCCGTCCGCAGGCAGGGCAGTGCCGTTCCGCGGACGGCGTGTTGATTGTATTCCGTTCGCCGCATCTTCCGCAGAACCCCGACTCGGATAGCCATTGAGCTATGTGGAAAATTCTAAAGACTTCAGCCATAACGGACGGCAACGCGCCGCAATATCCGTCCGGTCCCGCCGTTCCGTTTGCCGCGAGCGTACGCGCGGAAACGCTGCGCCAGAATCGCGGCAGAACGGCTTTCTTTTTTAGATAAAAACAGGGGACCAGCGCGCTCCTGTCTATCAGCGGCACCTCAAAATATTCGGCTTCCGCCGGAGGGAAGGCCTCCAGCACGGCATCCGTCTGAACTCCGTCCAGGAAATCTCCCGAATCGGGGGCGGCGACAAGCTCGCTTCCGTGAAACACGAGACAGCGCGAAGGTTGCAGTTTCAGCGTCATTCTAATGCTTAAAGTACCTGCAGCCGGTAAACGCCATCGCTATTCCGTGCCTGTCGCACGCTTCGATTGACAGCCGGTCGTTATGCGAGCCGCCGCTCTGTACGATGGCCTTTATGCCCGCCGCGGCCGCGGCTTCAACAACGTCAGGAAACGGGAAAAACGCGTCGGAGACCAGCACGCGAGCGTGGCAACCGGAATTGCGGGCGGC
Organism: Spirochaetaceae bacterium; assembly: GCA_031255395.1. Taxonomy (GTDB): domain Bacteria; phylum Spirochaetota; class Spirochaetia; order Treponematales; family Breznakiellaceae; genus JAIRMY01. The sequence goes on from JAIRSQ010000095.1 coordinate 3,567, forward strand.
CTTTATAGCCTGTTCCGCCGCGCCTATCCGGTTTGTCCAGCCCCCGCCTATGCCCGCCGCCCTCAAATCGCTGACTGCTACGATAGCGTTAGACTTGACCATGCTCACAAGGCGCAGGCCGAAAAGAATATCGGGAATGTCACCTTCACTGACGGGGGTTTTTGTTACGGTCTCCCATTTTTTAAGCAACGTGCGGGCGGTTTCTTGCACAAGCAAGCCTCCATCAACGCTCGCGCATTCCAGCTTTTCGCGCGGGGCGCGGCCCGCTTGCAGCACGCGAAGGTTAGGCTTTCTGCGCAGTATGTCGAGGGCGCTGTCGCTATAAGAGGGCGCAATCACAATCTCCAAGAATATGCCTGCCAGTTTTTTCGCCGTTTCCGCGCCAACTTCAGCGTTAAACGCGACGATGCCGCCGAAAATCGAGGTTTTATCGCAGGAATAAGCCTTGTCAAACGCTTCGCCCGA
>JAIRSQ010000102.1 GCA_031255395.1 Spirochaetaceae bacterium
GTGCAGTTGCTGCTGTTGCTCACGGTCATCACGCTCGCGCCCAGTTTTCTGATTTTAATGACGAGCTTTCTGCGAATTTCCATCGTGCTGGACTTTGTAAAGAGGGCGCTTTCGCTCCAGCAGGCGCCGCCGAATCAGGTTATTCTGGGAATTTCGCTATTTTTGACCGTTTTTATCATGTGGCCGTCTTTTGACGCGATATATCAAAACTCGTTGCGCCCGCTCTCCGAAGGAAATTTGACCGTTCAAGAGGCGTATCGCGAGGCGGAAGCGCCTCTGCGGCTCTTCATGTACAATCAAATGAGGACTAAACCTGACAATATACGGCTTTTCATGGCCATGCGCGGGCTCCCGCGTCCAGAAAGCCTTGCGGACGTTCCGACTTACGTTCTTATTCCGGCCTTCGTTCTGAATGAACTTACGGTCGCGTTCAAGATAGGGATAATGATTTTCATCCCGTTTATCGTGATAGACATGGTTGTTGCTAGTGCCTTGATGTCGATGGGCATGATAATGCTGCCGCCGGTGATGATTTCAATGCCGTTCAAGCTGATACTGTTCATTCTGATTGACGGCTGGGGGCTGTTGACCGGACAGCTTGTAAATTCTTTCGTGTGAGGTTTTTATGACGACAGGCGATATGGTTACGCTGCTTCGCGGCGGGATTTTTCACGTACTGATTCTTGCCGCTCCGTTGCTTGTTACCGCTCTAGTGGTCGGCCTTGTGGTTGCCATTTTGCAGGCGGCTACTCAGATTCAGGAGCAGACGCTCACTTTTGTGCCAAAAGTCCTTGCGATTCTGCTGGTTCTGGCGCTCCTTGGCGGCTGGATGTTCTCGATGCTCGCGAATTATACCGAAAGCCTTTTTCGGATGATCCCGTCGATGGCCTCCTGAACGGTACAGCCAGGCGTTTTCACTACAGTTATTCCTTTTTTAGCCGATAAAAAAACAACGGGAGGAATCATACCCGAAAACCTGCGGTTTTCGGGATAACTTTGGTTAAAAAGCCTTCGGTTTACGAGCGGTGCGGTCATAACGTCCAGACGCACCGCTGTTTTTTTTCCCGCAAGAAAAAAGTATGGCGTTAAAAAAAAATTTTCTTTTTATTTTAGTTTTTTTTATGGCGGCGTTTTTAGCGAGGGCGGAAGAACCGGCGGTTGAAGAGCCTAAGGAAAAACTTAAAATCCTTTTTGAATTCGCGCCGGACGCGGTGGTATATGGCGAGCCGTTTACGCTCAACATTGTCGTAAACCGGACAAACCCCGACGAAATATCGGTGGTACCTCCCGACTTCCATGACGCTTTTCGCATTGAACGGTTGCGTACGGAAGCGCGAATCGTGCGGAATGCGGCACGCGGCGGCGACAGATGGACGGTTTTTGAATTTACGCTAACAGCCGTCGAACCCGGCCTGCACGAGTTAGGCGCTTTTGAGGTGAACGCGCCTGACGAAACTATGTTAACAAACCCGATAAACGTGGACGCGCGCGAAGCAAAGTCGGATTTAAGGGCCGCCTTAGCGTGGTTTGGACAAGACGGCCTGTCCAAAGCTCCGTATACAGCGGCCGTAGGCGCTCCCGGCGAGGTTGCGCTACGGATAACAAACTGGCCGCAAGACAAACTCTACCCTGCCGGCGAGCTGCCCATGCGAATAGAGCCGCCGCAAAACGCCATTCTAGAATATATCCCGCTCACGGAAAAAGAGCGCGCCGCCGGCACTGTTTTGCGGCTACGAATCACCGCTCTTGGCGGACAGTCTGTAAAAATAGACGGACAGTCCGTCCGCTACGAGAATCTGGATATTTATATTCCCCCGCTAACCTTAGCCGTGCCGTTTCCGGCCATGCCTGGTCCTGCCAAGAAAGAGGAGGCCGGCACTGCCTTACCGGAAGAGGGGGAATCTCCGGCTGCCGTCGCGACTCAGGTCGCGGCTACGGAGGTAAAGCCGGTTTTGTTTTCCGGCGCGATAGGCCAGGCCGGCAAGTTTTTTTTTATTTTCAGAACGGGAGCGGAAAACTGCCTGAAACGGGCGGAGAGTCTTTGGGAGCGGGAAATGTACGCCGAAGCTCTTGCGGTCTTACGGAGCGGCGAGCGCTCGCTATCCGCGGCGCGCGTCGTAAAAGAGACGCGGAAAAGATGCGAGGACGCGCTCGGCCTGCCCGTCTGCCCGGACGAGACGCGACTGCCGGTCGCGCCGTTGTCTGTTGTTTCAGCGCTGTTCTTGCTGGCCGCCGTATTGCTTTTTATTGCCCGAAAACGCTCCCACGTTCCGGCGTTCTGTGCGGCGGCGGCGTTCGCCGTCTCGTTGTCCGCGCTATCTTTGCTGGCCTTTTCGTATTTTGACGGACTGAGCCGGGCGGTGTTAAAACATTGCGCCGCATATCCCATCCCCGAAGAAAATGTTCAAACCGACGCGTTTTTTCGCGAAGGCGAACCGGCACGTATCCGTTCAAGTTCCGATTCGTGGCTGTACGCGGACAGTTCCGTGAAAAGCGTATTGGAAAAATCCGGCTGGATAAAAAAGGAAAACGCCGTTACCGCCGCCGGGCTGTAACGTTGGCGGGCTACTTTTTTTTAGCGAACACCGCAACCAGGCGCGAAAAAAATCCTTTTTTCGGAGCTTCCGCCTCGCGCTTATTGTCCGCCGTATTACGCCGGACATCGGTTCGCTTGGATTCTGCCCGTCTCGCATTCCGCTCTTTTGCCGTACCGCCGGTTTTCTTGCCCGCGTTGCCTTGCGATAAACCGTCGCCGCGCGCCGTCCCGTCGCGCGGCATCGCGCCAACGTACTTGCTCTTGTAGTAGGCTATCCGCTTGTCTATGGGCATCCCCAGCACGGTAGCAGCGTCAGCGCCTGCCGTTTCGCTTCGTTCTTTTCGGGGACGATTCCGCCGGCCGGACGGTTTTCGCGTTTCGGAACTGGCCGACACAGGCCGGCGCGCCTCGTCCCGGCGCGGCCCGCCTTCGTTCTGCCGCGGCCTGTCTTCGCCGCGCCGCCGGCGGTCTCCGTCCCGTTGCCGGCCAGCGCGCTCATCCTTCTCTTCGCTGTACATTTCTTCCGAAGCCACTTGAGACGGTATCTTGTTCCCAAGATACTTCTCGATGTCGGCGAGCTCGTAAACATCCTGCTCGCTGGCAAAACTCACCGCTTTGCCCGTCTTGCCTGCCCGCGCTGTCCTGCCTATGCGGTGAACATAATTTTCCGTTTCGGCAGGAAGATCGTAGTTTACCACCATCGCAAGCCCTTCTACGTCAAGCCCCCGCGCCGCCACGTCCGTCGCGACAAGATAACGGATTTTTCCAGCCTTTAAGTCCTCAATGATGGCAAGCCGCTTCTGCTGCGGCAGGTCGCCCGATATGAATTCGCAACGCACGCCGCTTGTTCGCAACCGTCTGGCGACGGTCTCGGTATAACGCTTTGTATTGCAGAATATGATGGCGCTTTCCGGGTTCTCGCGGCGGAGAATGCCCAGTAGCAGACTCATCTTTCGGTTGGACGGCACATGATACAGCGTCTGCTCTATCTCGTTCACCGTAATATGTTCCGGTTCTATCTCGATTTCAACCGGCTCTTTGGTGTACTCGTAGGCAAGGTTTTTAACGTAGGTGTTAAGGGTAGCACTGAAAAGCATGGTCTGGCGGCGGTCAGCGGACGGCACTGCCTTGACCAGCTTTCGCAGGTCGGGATAGAAGCCCATATCGAACATCCTGTCCGCCTCGTCCAGCACCAAAAAAGCGATGTTCATTAAATTCATATAACCGGAAGCGTTCAGGTCCAGCACGCGGCCCGGCGTTCCTATCAAAATCCGCGCGTCATCGCGCAACGCCTGCTGCTGAGCGCCGTACCCCACTCCTCCGTAAAACGCTCCCGTCTTGAACGGGAGGTATTTTCCCAAAAGTTTTGCTTCGTCCTCTACCTGTACGGCCAATTCTCGCGTCGGCACCATGATGAGCGCCTTTAATCCGGCCAGCGCCGGTTCCGATATTAATCTCTGCATGATCACGATCAGATACGCAAGCGTTTTTCCCGTGCCGGTCTGCGATTGAACGTACAGGTCGCGCCCGCTGAACGCGTTGGATATTACCTGCTCCTGAACCGGCATAGCGCTGACAAAACCCGCTTCCGCAAGGCTTTTTTTCAGATCGCTGTGCAATGCTAGTGTTGAAAACTCCATAAATTAGTAAAAATATATCAATTTTCCCGCGTCCTTGCTACCCCCCGCCCCGCAACAGGCGATTCAGGCTTTTTTAGGCGGCATTGAAACACAGGCTGCCGACGTGTAAACTGAATATCCGCGTATGCGTCCGTAGCTCAGCCGGATAGAGCAACGGACTTCGAATCCGTAGGTCGCACGTTCGAATCGTGTCGGACGCAAACAGCAGCCCGGGACGCCGCCGTTCGGCGGCGCGTATTGACAACAGGCGGCAAAACAATCATGATGAAGCTATGTTGTCACGCGCCGATTCGAATCTGCCGTACCTTGAAAAACTTTCCGCTCCAGAACTGCGGAATTTAGCCGACGCTTTCGGGATCGAAATACCCCGTAATTTGGAACGCCCCTTCATCATTGAAGAGATTTTGGACAACGCTCCCTGCCTCACATTTTTTCAGCCTGAAACCGTAGAAAACCGGTCGGCGGATACGGGTTTTACGGACGGAGAAAACATTCCGCCAGTTCCGGAACCGGTGGAACTGCCAAGGCAGTACAACATAACGCGGATAAACGCCATCGTACGCGACCCGCTGTGGGTGTTTGTGTTTTGGGAAATAAGCGATGCCGACAGGAAAACGCATGAAAAGCAGCCCGGTTTTCGCGGGTATTTTTTGCGCGTTAGCCTTGACAAATGCAAAAAAGGCAACGCGGCAAGCACGGTGTTCACGATTCCGGTGAGCGGCGGCGATACGGAATGGTATATCAACTTTCCGCCAGGCGGACGTTGCCGGGAAATATGCAACGCCGAGGCGGAAGCCCCGTTCAACGTGGCACTCTGTTGCGTCCATTCAGGCAGCGAAACCGTTTTGGCCTCGACGCTTCCGTTCAGGCTGCCTAGAGCGCTCGAAATTTCCGAAAGGCGCGTTCCCGCGCGCGATGAAAACACCCTGCTCCAGCTGTCCGGCATCGACGATTTGCCCGTTTTAAGGAACAGGGAGCATATTGCGCATAAAGGCGATTGTTTCTGTAACTTTAAATGACCCCTAAGAATGTAATAGCCATAGCGCTGAACGCTCATCTTCAATATGCCCGCAAGGACGGGACGGGTTTTTCGTTTGAGGAAATACCTTTTTATTCCATGGTTTCCGAAACCCTGCTTCCGTTGCTGGAGATGTTTGACAGGCTAGAAGCGGACAAGGTGCCATTCCGCATGGGACTGGCCGTCTCGCCCGTCCTGTGCCACCTTCTGACCGACGAAACAATGACAGGCAACTATCTTGATTATGTTGACCGCCAGATCGCTTTCGGGGCGGAAGAGCGCGAGCGCGTAAAAAACGATCCGGCGATGCTGAAACTTGCGAACTACTATTACGACAATGCGATAGAACGCCGCGTCAGCTTTACGGAACGCTATGAACGGAATATTCCGCGCGCTCTTGCCCGTTACCAAAAGAAGGGGCGCTTGGAACTGCTTACATCGCCGGCGACAAACTGTTTTTTGCCGTTTTATGCGGACCATTACGAGGTGATACGCGCCCAGATAGAGACGGCGCTCGCCTCGCACAAAAAGCATTTTAACGCGAAACCGGACGGCTTTTGGCTGCCTGAATTGGGTTACAGCAATAAACTCAGCGCGTATATGCGTGCCTACGGTTTCCGTTATACGATAATTGACACGCTCGGCGCGCTTTTGGCTGACCCACCGCCGAAATACGGCAGTTTTTGCCCGCTCAAAACCAAAAACGGGCTGGTTCTGTTTGTAAAAGATTTTTACTCGTACCGCGATATAACGGACAGGGAGCAGGGGCTTCCCGTGGAAAGCGTATTCCGTGACTTTTTCCATGACGCGGCAGACGATCTGCCGCTTGAAAACATAAAACGTTTTTTGGCGGACGACGGAGCGAGGCTCGCGACGGGGTTTAAGTATTATTCAATCGGCGACAGCGAAAACCCCGCGCTGCTTTACGACCCGGATATTGCTGCAAAAAAGGCCAAAGAACATGCCGAATTGTTTCTTGAGTGGCGCGTTTCCGCGCTCAGCCGTGCCGCCGGACTCATGAGCGAAGACCCGGACGCGCCTACGGCTGGCGCGTCGCCCGCCGCATTAAGCCTGTGCGCCTTTAATGCCGATTCTTTTGGGCGGTTTTGGCACGAAGGGACAGTGTTCCTTGAAAATGTTTTTCGTTCGGGCAGCGCGAAAAAAGAAATCGCGTTCATGACGCCGTCCGAGTATATCAACAGCGGGGACGAGGCTTCGTTTCAGACTATCAAACCGGAATTTTCATCATCCGGCTTTAACGGCTACGCTGAATCGCTGCTTGACGCGTCGAACGACGGATTTTACCGCCACATATTTCACGCGGCGGAGCGCATGGCGGAACTGGCGGAACGTTTTAGGAACGAAACGGGTATCAAAGAACGCGCCCTTAATCAAGCGGCGCGGGAAATTCTTTTGGCGTTAAGCTCTGACTGGCAGCGCCTTATGTCGACGCGCGATAGCGCTTCAGTGCCTAAATGGAGAAATTACGCTAAAACCGCCGTCGAATCGCACCTAAAAAACTTTACCACAATATATGAAGCTCTAGGCAGCGACTATTTGAGCACTCGGTTTTTGACAGATATTGAACACCGCAACAATATTTTCCCCAATATTAATTACGGCGTATTCAGAAGGAAATGACAATGAACATACGTTGCCTGATATTCGTTTTGTCCTGTAATTTGTTTTTTTTGTCATGCTCGGGCGACAAGAATTTGTCTATCGAGCGCGAAGATTTGTTCGCTTTTGGCATAGGGCGGCTGGAGGACGAACTGGATATGTTCGACCTTAGCGGTGAGCGCAGCATGCGCAAAACGGCGTTAAAAATGAATGACGGGCTTTTTTATATTTCAAACGGCAACGGCGAAAAAGTATCCCATTACAATTCTTACGGCGATTTGCTGTTTTTAATTTATAACGATGAGACAAACCCGCCGCCGCTGTCGCTGGGCGAAAAAACGGAAGGGGCGACGGTTACGCGCTGGGCATACAAATGGCCGTTGCGCGAACCCGGCTCCGTCACCGTCGATTCGCGAAAACATATTTTTGTGGAAGACAAGCTTCCGCCCGAACATCAGGATTTCGACACTGAACAGCAAACGATTCTGGACAGCCTTGTGCTTCATTTTGACGCTGACGGGAAATTCGTGGATTATCTGGGACAGGAAGGCAAGGGCGGGACGCCTTTTCCGCGTATAGAAAATATATTTACGTCGGCAGACGACGACATTGTTATCGTCTGCCAGTTGCCGGCAGGCCGGCGCGTATATTGGTTCGACACGGCGGAAAACAAGATTTACGACATTTATTTGTCCGCCGATTCGCCGCCTGCCCCAGTCGGAAGATTCGGCCTTACGCCGTCCCTCGACAGCGTAAGCGTCGCTCCCGACGAGCGAAAATTATACCTAAAAATGGACTATTATCGCGAAGTATTGGACGAGTCCACAAAAACAATATCGGGGCGCGAGAGCGACAAATCATGCCTGTGGATTATGAACGCGGGCGAGTATTCTTTTTCGGGCAGCGTCGACATACCGTTTTTCGAGACCGTTTCCACAGTTAACAACCGCAAGACGACAGAAAACCTGTTATATTCGATGCTCGCCGCGATGGACAACGAGCGGGTGTTTCTGTACCATCCGATAGAAACCGGATTCGCCATTCTGATTCTGGCTACGGACGGTTCGGACGAACAGCGCCGCGGCACAATAAACATAAGCGGCGACGAATTGAGGTACAGCTCTTTCGATGTCTCGTCGGATGGGATACTCTCCGCGCTTCTGTCAACGGATTATGAGGCAAGACTGGTCTGGTGGCGTACCGACAAACTGGCGCGCGAGATGCAAGGCGGGTCACGCGACAGCGGATAACGCTTGCCGACAAAAGCCTGCCTTTGACCCGTTAGCGTCCCTTGGTCAGCGCCATTTCTAGCTTGCCCTGAAGGACGGTAAGAACGGTACAGAAGGCAAGGTATATCACCGCTACAAGGCAGTACAGCAACATGGGTTCGTAGGTGCGGGCCGCGATACGCTGGGTTGTCTGAAACATTTCGGCTATCGTGATATTCGCCGCAAGCGAGGTATCTTTTACAAGACTGATGAAGGTGTTGCTCAGCGGAGGCAGCGCTATAGCGAGGCTCTGCGGCGCGATTATGCGCCGCAGAGCCTGCCATTTCGTCATGTTTAGCGAATAGGCCGCGTCCCACTGCCCCTTAGGCACTGCCAGAACGGAGGCTCTTATAGCTTCGGAACAGTACGCCCCCACATTGAGCGAAAAAGCCACAATCGCCGAAGCTATCGCCCCCAGCCTTATCCCGACGCTTGGAAGCCCGAAAAACACGATGTAAAGCTGAACCAGAAGAGGCGTTCCCCTAAACGCCCAGACATAACAGGCGGCGATCTTCCGCAACGGGCTTAACTTTGAAAGGCGCATGAGAGCGACGATTGAAGCGATAACCATGCCAACACCAAAGGCAGCCACCGCCATTGGCACGGTTAAGAGCAACCCCGCCTTTAGCATGGGCCAAAACGATTCCCCGATTATCCTTAAAGGCCGCTCCCATGCGTCCATCTATTCGCCGCCTGCCGTTCCCGCCTGTCCCTGATTAAGGTTTAGACACATCAAGATTGAGGTATTTTAACGACAGTCTTGTCAGCGTGCCATCCGCCGACAGTTCCTTAATGGCCTCGTCTATCTCGTAGCGCAGCTCGACCTGATTTTTTGGGAAGATAACCGCGCTCTCGCTCACCTCCGTAGAGGTTATCGCGATTTTGACAGGGCTGTCCGAGTGTTCTTTACGGTAATCGGCAAATGTAACGTCATCATTGATTGTAAGATCGACACGCTTGTCGATGATCAGTTGCACGGACTCGCTAAAGCCGTCGGTTCCGACCAGCGTTGCGCCGTAACGCTCCGCAAGCTGCGCCCAGTTACTTGTAACGGTCTGCGCCGCCAATTTGCCTTTCAAATCCTCGAAAGACTTGATGCTGTCGTCATCGTTCCTGGCAATCACGACCCCGTGGGCATAGGAGTACGGAACACTGAAATCGTACTTCTCCCGACGCTCACTCGTAACGGTTACCTGGTTGATAACCACGTCCCACAAGCCGGTGTCCAGTCCGATGACAAGGGAATCCCACTTTGCTTCGACAAATCTGGGCTTTACGCCAAGTTTCGCCGCAATCGCCTCGGCAACCTCGACATCGTAACCCACCAGTTTGTTAGTGCCCTCTTC
>JAIRSQ010000174.1 GCA_031255395.1 Spirochaetaceae bacterium
CTGCAAACTGTGAAAAATAGTAGGAAATACCCAAGTCTATGCCCCAACCGAAACCGCCGGTGGTACCAACAGTCACATTCGGCATATTATCATAAATATCCCTATTATCGCCCGTCCATAAACCAAACGAATAGCCTATCTTGCCGACAGCGTACAGATCGAGCTTAGGGAACAGGTCGAAATGATACGCCACCCTGAGCAACAACGGGATCGCCGTTATCTTTTCCTCCCCGGAATACGGAGATTTTGCTTTCAACGTTGCCCCGTCAACTCCAAACTCCACCCCCAAAGACAACATTGAGACCGGAAAGCGCACTCCCAACCTGTACACGATACTTAAAATCTGCAAGGCGCTGGACATCAGCCCTGCCGTGCTGTTCAAAAATGAGGAAGAAGAACGCAGCTCCGCCCGCGAAACCGTTATCTCCCTCGTGTCGAAGTATATGTGAGTGGTGAGATGGTGAGCGTGGGTTGCGAGTCATCCGGGGAGGTCGTCATTGCGAGCGTAGCTAAGCAACCCATTGCCGAGACTCCCTCGCATGGATTGTTTCGCTCGGCAAACAGCCGCTCGCTCACAATGGCGATCAGTTTATCGGACTGCCATCCGGTTCGTCTTTTGTTTCTTCCGCCGGGCATTAATCCGGCTTGTGCCGGCCTCATATGAAAGCAGTGACACGTTCGACGCGGGAACTGCGGCAGATAGCGCCGTTTCCCGCGCATTTTCATCGGTTTCAGTTTCCGACGCGGCGGACTGCGGCGCGGAAGCGGTCTTAAAACTGTCGTAAAAGTCTATAAGACGATCAATCTCATGCTCCAAGGCGGACATATCAAGTATATTGCCGTCGCATATCTTCGAATTCGCGTAATCGCAAAGTTCGGTTATCAGTGTCTTGGCTTCCGTTGCCAGGACAGACTGTTGCTCTATTTAAATCGGCGGCACGCTCAAAAGCTCCGCTCGTAGCAGCTTCTCGTCGATGCTGTCTCCGCCGACAGCCCCTCCAACCCTCCGGTTGCCGCCTGCGCTATCGCCAAGTACACCGCCACCCTGATGTCCCGCGTCTTTGTCCACAGTTCAAGGCAGTTTTTACCCAAGGTTTTCCAGTCCGGCCCATGCCCCTCGATCTTTGAGTCGTCCATGTAACTTGTCGGGCACAGCTGCCGCCAAACCATCCATCATGAGGTACAACGGATCGTATTCAAGATATTTCCCTGCCGGCTCATCGTCCGGCAACGGTTTTGCCAGTTCTTAGATATTTAATATTTTCTATTTTTACTGCGTGTATAGTATACAATTTTTGTCAATTAATATCAATCCGCTTTACGTCAATCAGGAAAAAACAGGCGGAGTGTCTTTTCGTCCTGCGGCTTGCCAAAAAGACTGCCGGCTAGAAACAGAACCAGGGACACGCCCGCGCCGATTACAATTTGATGAACGCCGCCGGGCGAAAAACGGAACGCCATCGCGAGGCAGTAAGATATGACGCCGCCCGTCATTGCCAGCACGGCGCCCGCGGCGTTGGCTTTTTTCCAGAACAAGCCCAGCAAGAATGTCCAAAAAAAGGCCGTTTGCAGGCCGCCGAAAGCGAACAGGTTTATCCAGACGATGACCGTTGGCGGTTTGAACGCGATCGCAGCCGCAACGAGGCCTATAAGGAACGTTGCCAGCATGGAAAAGCGGCGAAGCCGCTTATCGTCGACGGCGACGCGGCCGGGTCGGTAGCGGAGCCACAGGTCCTTGATTATCGAGGACGATGTCATTATCAGCAATGACGAGACGGTTGACATGGTGGCGGCGAGCGTACCGATTATCGCAAAGCCTGCCAGGGTAGGCGGCAGCGTCCGCACTATCAGGGCGGGCATGATAGAATCGGTGGTTTTGCCCGGCGGAAGCTCCGTTATCACGCCGCGGGAGAGCACGCCGAGCAAATGCATGCCAGCCATCATCAGGCCGATAACGACGGTGCCGCATACCATGGCGCGGTTCAGCGCGCGGCTGTCCCGGTAGCTAAGGGCGCGGACTAAGGACTGGGGCAGACCGAGTGTGCATACGCCGCAGAGCAGCCACTGCGAAATTAGAAACGGCACGGAAAGTCGCCCGCCGGACCGGATTTCGAGCCTTGCCGGGTCGGCACCGACCTTTTCCATGATGGCGTTGAGCCCTCCGCCTGAGCGCGTTATCGCGACGGCGATTACCCCCATGCCCAACAGCATGAACACGGCGCAAACGGTGTCCGTCAGGGCAACCCCGCGAAACCCGCCCGCCGCCGTATAAACGGCCACCACTAGCGCGAATATGACGAGGCCCGCCTTGTAATCGACATTTGCCGCCGCCGCAAACAGGGACGCTCCCCCCGAATACTGAGCCGCCATCATAGCGGTAAAGAACACGACCACGACCGCGGCGGATATGTTCGCCAATGCGTCGCTGGAATACCGCGCGCGTATCAGATCTATCACGGTAACGGCGCCCGTTTTCCGTCCGACTATGGCGATCTTCTTTCCTACGACGCCCATAACCATCATAACGGAGACAACCTGTATTGTCGCGTAATAGACCCAACCGAAGCCCGTTTCCCATGCGAGTCCCGGCCCGCCCACAAAGCTGGAAACGGAACTGTATGTGGCCACAAATGTCATGGCAAACACAAAACCGCCCAAGCTGCGGGAGCCTATAAAGTATTCGTTTGAAAAATTTCCGGCCTTCCCCGCCTGCCGCCCCCGCTTATTCGCGACCAATCCGACAGCGAGCAACATAACCAGAAAACTCAAAACCGGCGCGAGAGTGAGTACCGTCTTCAACTTGTTTCTGCCACACTTTCTGTCTCGCCGTCCTCGTCATCTTGCAGGCTGAAATTCTTGTAAACCTTTTTTACCAGAAACAGCGCCGCGCACGCCGACAGAATCAGGGAGCCGACGCAACTTACGACAAACCAACCGGGCATCGAAAAAAGAGTAAAATTGATTTTTTCCAGCGCAAACCCGCTTATCCACCAAAAGGCGGCTACCAGCGCGACCGCCACGCCCGTAGCCGCCGCCTCCCTATTCATCTGAACAAACTTTTCACGGTACGTCATTCCATGCATTATCGCTTTGCGCCCTCAAAAAATCAAGCGCGACGCTATATGATAGTGCCGGGGTAGAGCACGGCGTTTTTTGGTATCACGATTATGCCGTCAACTATCGAGCAGTTTTCGTATGTCCCGTCGCTCCGGTTTATGCTGTCAATACCGATGCGGCAGCCTTCGCCGATGCGGGCGTTCTTGTCGATGATTGCCCCCTTGATGATGGAGCCTTTGCCTATGCCGACGTTCGGGATACGCTTTTCCATGTTGACTTTCTTCTGCGCCTCGGTCTCGTACATATCGGCGCCCATGCAGATAACGCCATTCAGACTCGCCCCCGACTCGATTATGGTCCTCACTCCTACGACCGTGTTGGTGATGGACGAATTGGTTATGATGCAGCCGGTCGAGGCTATGGACTGGTTCATGCTGCTGAAATTCATTTTGGAAGGCGGAAGATTGTACATACGCGTGTATATCGGGCGTTCTTCGTCATAGATATCGAACATTGGCTTGATGCTGGCAAGGTTAATGTTGGCGTTGTAGAAGCTGAGTATCGTTCCTATGTCCTCCCAGTAGCCGTCGAACGTGTAGGCGTTTACCTTTAGCTCGTTGATGGCCGACGGGATTACCTCTTTGCCAAAGTCCGTAAACTGGTTGTCAAGGCATTTGTGCATCGCCTCGGCGTTGAAAACATAGATACCCATCGAAGCAAGATACGAATCGCCCGCCACGGAATCCTTTTTAAGCTCGGCAGGCGCTTTGAAATCGGAAATATCCTTTACTGGACCGGGTTTTTCAAGAAATTCCGAGATAACGTTCTGTTTGCTCGCCTTTAGGATACCAAGCTGGCTCGCTTCCTCGCGCGAAACCGACGTGCAGGCAATCGTTATAGCAGCCCCTGAATCGCAGTGGCTTTTTAGCATATCCCGCAGATCCATCCGGTAAAGCTGGTCGCCTGAAAGTATGATGTAGTAATCGGGGTCGTGCGTTTTGAAATGGAGCAGATTTTTACGCACCGCGTCAGCCGTGCCTTCGAACCAGCCCGTGTGTTCCAAAGTCTGTTCCGCCGCAAGAATCTCGACAAAACCTTTTGAAAAATGATCAAAAACATAAGCGTGGGCAATATGTATATGGAGCGAAGCTGAATTGAACTGTGTAAGTATGTATATTTGCTTCAAATCGGCGTTTATACAGTTCGATAAAGGTATATCGATGATTCTGTACTTGCCCCCGAAAGGCACCGCGGGCTTTGCCCGCGTTTGCGTAAGAGGGAACAGCCTAGTGCCCTTCCCGCCTCCCAGAATAATAGACAAAACTTCCGCCATATACGCCTCCTTGCGCTTACGGGCTGCCGCCTGCCGCGTCAATCGCGGTTGACGCGGCAGGCGCGTCCGCGTACAATATTTGAAAACGGCATTAAAACCGTTCCTGTTTCAGCCGACGCCATAGCCGCCGGCAACTTGTAAACATAGCATATATTATAAAAAATGTCTATATGTCTGTTAGTAAAACGATTCGCCTGACGGCCTGCTGACGGGGAAATTTATGTCGAAAATTTTGATTAACGGCTATTTTCTTTGCGGAAGGCTGACCGGCATAGAGCGCTATGCCCGCGAAATCACGCTGAGGCTTGACATGCTCTCCGCTCCGGGCGAAATTTCCATCATAGTCCCTTCGAATGCCGGGGACATACCGCCGTATAAAAATATAACCGTCATAAAGTACATGAAAAAAGTCCCGAAAATATTCTGGCAAAATCTGGTTTTGCAGTTTTTCCTGCTTACCCGCAGACAGTACACAATCCTCGATTTTGGCAATACCTGCCTGCCGCTGGCTCCGGGCATCGTGTTCCTTCACGATATTTACTGCGAATTTTTCCCGGAAGACTTTACCGGTTTCCGCGACAAGCTGGCCCGTCTTTACAACCGAGCGCAGTACCGGCTTATAGCCAGAAAAGCGAAAAAGATAGTTACCGTGTCGCAGTTTAGCAAAAACCAGATAGCGGAAACCTATCATGTCGACCCGGCCCGCATTTCCGTCATTTACAGCAGCTGGGATCATTTTGCCGGCATTGCCGCCGACTACTCCGTTTTTGACGACTATCCAATCCTTTCAAGGCCGTTCTACTTTTCGCTTGGAAGCATTTCCAGGCGAAAGAATATCAAATGGATTATGGCGTACGCAACGAAACATCCCTACGACCTGTTTGCCGTTTCCGGAAGCGTCCTTCCCACCGCCAGTTCCGGCGAACCGCCGCAGTCCGCGCCCTCAAACATCATGCTGATGGGTTATATGCCGGACGCGCGGGTAAAGGCTCTGATGGAACGGTGCAAGGCTTTCATACTGCCCTCGTACTACGAGGGCTTTGGACTTACGCCACTCGAAGCGCTCGCCTGCGGCGCGCCTGTCATCGTCTCAAACGCGGCGAGCCTGCCGGAAATCTACGGAGACGCGGCGCGTTACATCGACCCGGACAACCCAGATATTGACCTTGACGCGTTGCTGTCGCAGCCCGTAGCGGACCCCGCCCCGCTGCTTAAAAAGTATTCATACGAAGCTTCCGCCGCGCTCGTGTACGATTTGATACGGGATAACGGATAAATGCCGCCCGGCGGGAACATTTGCGGAGCGCGCCGCCGGATGTTCATATACTCGCAAGAATCGCCGATATTTGAATATATGAGGCGTCTTCCGGCGGGCAGGCCGTTCAAACGCGGGATTTTGGCGGTTCTTATGTTGCTCGCCGCAGCCGGAACCTGGGCGCAGTACGCGGAAAGCCGCGCGCCCTGGTGGTACACGCTGGAAAAGGGGAAAGACCTGTTCCGTCAGGGGGCTTACGGTGACGCGCTGATCGCCTTTCAGGACGCGCGGAACGACCGGCGGG
Organism: Spirochaetaceae bacterium; assembly: GCA_031255395.1. Lineage (GTDB taxonomy): Bacteria > Spirochaetota > Spirochaetia > Treponematales > Breznakiellaceae > JAIRMY01. The sequence goes on from JAIRSQ010000174.1 coordinate 5,950, forward strand.
ATATGTACGCTGACATGGAGAGCGATTTTATCACCCTGCTTTCCGCGTACGAGGCGCGCCGCATGAACGATTCGTTGGACGCGATAGAACGGTACGCCAGAGATAACGGGCAGCTTAACGCGCTTGCGGCGATTAACGAGCTTTATTACCGCGTGGGGCGCGATGCGCTTGGCAATTCGGCGCAGAAAGCGCTTGACCAGTTTGACTGCCTGAAAAAATATCCCGAAGCCGATTACTGGATTGGCGAGGTATACCGGCTGTCGGGCGAATACGACATAGCGTTGAGCCGGTTTGACGAGGCGGCGCTTAACAGCGACATGATGGAAAATCCCGGCTTTGCCGTGGAAATCGCTTACAAAGCGGCGGAAATCGAGAGGCTACGCCAGAATTATAATGGGATGGAACAGCGGCTGCTGTCCATAATCGGTCAGGACGCGCTTTGGGCGGAAAACGAAGGCGGTTTTGTCCGCGAAGCTATGGACAGGACGCTAAACACATCCGGCGTAAACCGCTTTATGCAAATGTACCGCTACAGGAACGCGCTGACCGAGCGCGCGCACAGGCTGCTGGGAGAGTATTACTACGTTTCGGGACGGCACGGCAAGGCGGTTCCCCATCTTGCGTTCGCGTTCCTGATTCAGAACACCGCCATAATAGACGAGGTTATAGCCGCCCGTTTCGATTTCAGGTTTACTGCCCTTGAAAATCTTATGGCGGAACTTGAGCGCCGCAGGGACGTGAAGGAGTATATGAGAGAGCACGAATATTACAAGACCGCATACTTCTTTGCCGCCGCGCTCTACGCCGCCGGCATGGAGGACGCAGCCCGCGAACTGTGGAGTTTTCTGGCCGGGCTCGACGAAGCCGACGAATGGCAGGGGCGCGCCCGTTCGCAGTCGCGCTCTCCGTATGTTGATCCTCCGCTGGAAATGCCGTAGTCCCGCCTGTCCGTTTTGGCGGTAAGCCTTTCCAAAACAGCGCTGTTTCGGCATAGTTATAAAGATATGAATATCGTAATCGTCGGCATGCAGTGGGGAGATGAGGGCAAGGGCAAAATCGTCGATTTTCTTGCCGCTAACGCCGATATAATCGTGCGGTATTCCGGCGGCGCGAACGCCGGACACACCATAGTAACGGGCGGCGAACGCTACGCTCTCCATCTGATCCCGTCCGGAGCGCTGTACAAAGACAAGACCGTGATTCTCGGTGCCGGCATGGTGATAGACCCAGCCGAGCTTTTTGCGGAAGCCGATACGCTTAAAAGCCGCGGCGTCGAAACGGCGGGACGGCTTTTTGTCTCGGACCGCGCCCACATCGTGTTGCCGCGCTATGCCGCGACGGAC
>JAIRSQ010000055.1 GCA_031255395.1 Spirochaetaceae bacterium
CCTTTCGCGGCTCAAGCCGCGAAAGGGCGGACGCCGCCCCGTCCCCGCCTTTCACGATACTCACGAGAGCGGCGTCAACAAGCATGGACTCGCTGACAGCTACGGCGTCCGCGGCCAGCTGGCTTTCGGCAAAGGCGACAACCAGCCTTTCTATATGTGGGACGGCGGCGGCGGAATCTATGTTTTCAAGCGCGCCGGATAGCGCGTACAGACAAAACGCGACCGGAAATAAAGACGCCTCGGAGAGCGGGCCGTATTCGCTGAGCGCCAGCGCCGTCCGCCTGATCGTTTCCGTGCCGGCGGCCGGGAGCTTTGTGTACATACCGTCCACTTTAGCGGACAGCATTGCTTCGGCGTACAGCGCCGCTATCAGGGCGGAGTGCGGATACCTGGCGGCGGCGCGAGCCGCCGCTAGGCAGTAGCCTTCAAAATACTCATTTTGCATTTTTGAAAGGGCCCTGTACCTTTTCAGCAGGGAAAGCCGCGCCTCCGCGCCCGCCGCCTGCCTGTCCAGCGTTTCGAGCAGATTTTCCGCGTGAACGGGGTTCACGCCGCCGTCTTCGGCCTTCGCCAGCGCGTCGTCAAGCAGGAGCAGGTTCCGGTAAAAAGCCGCTGTATCCGCTCCGGTTTTCGGACGGAACGCTCCCCTTTTAGCGGCAAGCGACGCAAAAACGGCAAGCGCTAAAAAAACCGGCAGAACCGCCGCCCCCGCTATGCATGCGGTCTTTAGAGCGGAATGGCTTTTCATTGACTTTCGCACGTCAAAATCATACAAATAACGGGCGTCTCAAGAAAAGGTGACGGCACGGCTTTCACTGGGAACAGAAAAAATCTACCGATTCAAGCAGAGATTCGGGCGGAAAAGGTTTTGCGATATAGCCTTTCGCCCCTTTTTTTATCGCCTTTTTTACCAATTCCGTATCATGGTTCGCTGTGATAAAAACCACGGGTATATCCTTGCAGTCCGGGTTTTTTTGCAGGTTTTCGAGAAAAGTCATGCCCGATATGCCGGGCATCTCGAAATCAAGAAGTATCAGGTCGACTTTTATGTTCTTCAATGCCGCCTGCGCCGAAGCCGCGTCCGTTGAAAGCCTCACATCGTATTTATCTTTTAATATGGCATTGATGCTCCGCAAAACCTCCGGCATATCGTCAACCGCCATTATAATTTTTTTTCTTTCTGTTTCCGACATAGTTCCTCCAAAATTCTATTTTTTTGCAAGCAAAATTTACATTGCCTGGCTGTGTTGCTATACAGAGTCCGGACATAACGCTGACACATCATGAACAGGCTCACTTGAAAACCGCAGTGGCCGTATTTTCATCCGTATCCGCAACGGCCAAAACGCGTTACCGGCGGTTTTGCAATTCTTCGACAGCGCGTTCGCCGTAAAGCCGGCTGTCGCGGCGCTTTATTTCGCCGTTTATGATCCTGCCGAACTCGACGGGAGCGAAAAAATTCACCGCGCCGTCCACGACGACGCTCCTTGATACTGCCTTCCTGCCAGTTGCCCTTGCTGAAACCCAAGGCGCGTGACGTGAAACATTCCGGCACGGTTCCGTAGAACCGTATGCCCGGAAGGGCTTTCAGCGTAAACGCGCTTTGCCGTCCGCCATCTTTAGATAAAAATGCCTTAAAAGCAAGGCCTCTGTCCGCAACGCGGAATTTTTCAACGGTCTTTCCGGCAAAGCGTCCGTCCTCCAAAAACCGCCCGCCCCGTCAACCGTTCCGGCGATATTCCCGCACGACACCGCGGACGCCGCAAAAATATAAACAGCGCAAAAAAGCCGTCACATCACTGTACTTAGTATTATTATACATGATTCGACGCGGATAAAACATCTTTCTTTTAAGAGGAGGCTGTTCCAAAACCAAAGTTTTGTAACGGTTTCAATAGGGAAAAAAATTAAAAATCAAGCGTATTTCAAGGCAAGCCCCCCCTCGCCGCGGCCTGCCGCAAGCGGCTCTTGTTATGAGAAAGCCGGACAGCGCCGGCAACCGCTGGCTTTAGGCGGCATCGCGCAACCTGACGATGCGCGTTACGATTTCGGATGAATGTTTGGCCGCTATGGGCAGATACTCGTCAAATTTCATCGGGGACTCCTCTCCCGCTATGTCGGACATCGAGCGTATCACCATGCAGGGGACGGAAAATAGCGAGCAGGCGTGGGCAATGGCAGCGCCTTCCATTTCTATGGCGCGTACAGCGGGAAAGAGGGCAATGATTTCGCCGACATGGGAGGCACTGCATACAAACGCGTCGCCGGTACATATCAAGCCCTCGACATGATTGAGCGAATCCGGCAGCAGCCCCTCGCTCTTGAGTTCGTCTACGGCCCGAAAACCGGTTTGCAGAGCGGCTTTGTCCGCCGGAAAAAAAGCGTCCTTCATTCCCGGAACATGTCCCGCTGCATAGCCAAACGGAGTGATGTCAAAATCGTGATAAACTAACGAAGACGAAAACACAACGTCTCCAAAATTCAAAACCGGCTTAAGCCCCGCGGGATTCACGCCGCCCGCGCAGCCTGTGTTTATGACAAGTTTGGGATTAAAGCGGTCAATCATGACGGCAGCCCCTATGGCGGCGTTAGCCTTGCCTATGCCGCAACGCAACAACACAATGCTTTTTCCCTCTAAACTGCCCGTAAAATACTCGAAAACCCCGACTTTCACAACTGCCAGATTCTGTATCCGGCTTTGAAGGATAGCGACTTCTTCTTCCATCGCTCCGATAATTCCAATCATTTTGGCTCCCCTATGTCAGCGAAAAATGGTCCGCAATGTTTCCGCGCCATTCGGCGCGTTCGTCTTTTTTTTCCCATTCAATGATTTTCTTTATTTTGAAACTCTTTAGAACGCGTGGATTTTCAAACGTCATTATTCCGAAACGCCCGCCGCCGATATATGTTACAGTATCGCCCTTTTCCAGCGTTTCCTCCGCCGAAATGCGTTTCTGGACGCATTCAAAATGAACCGCTTCCCCGTTCTTGTCCATGATGGCGCAGGCCAAATCTTTTATCGGTTCTTTGCAGCAGGGACATAGCGGGGTAGGTATCGGATCCGTCCTCAGCTTAGCCGCCGTCCATTTTGGCCGCCGTCCAAAATTCTTGTTGTTTTTTTCCTGCTCTTTTCCTGTTTTTCTATTGTTGCCGCCGTTGCCCGGAAAGGAACGGCCCGTATTCCGCGAATCGTCCCTGGTTGCGTCTCCATAACGGAAGGACTGGCCGCGCTCCGGCTTTTCAGGCTGCCCGCGCTGCTGCCGGCTCCCCCGCCGCGACGGCTTGCGGCGTTTATCCCCGCTCCAATTTTCGTTCGTCATGCATCCCGCCTTCTTGGACACCCAAAATTTCATTGCTCAAAATTTGGGCAATATGATAAATCGCTCCCGAAAGATACTCTTTATTATTTATCACCTGCCTCAAATGCGCAATCCTCAAAGGATCCGGAATCTTCTTTCGTTTTTCTGTTTGCCGCGCGGTCATACACTCTCCGTAAAAGCGGAAGCAATATGGGTAACGGCGTCCGCCTGTATAAAAACAATATCAAATCGAATTGCCATATCACTATATTCTCGATGTTTTTTCAGGAAAAACTTAGAAGTTTCTATAATTTTCCGCTGCTTTTTTTTGTCGACGCCGTACTCAAGATTTTCGATAGAGTATGCCGTCCAAGCCTTTACCTCGACAAAAACGAGCGCGTCGCCGTCAATCGCGACAATATCGATTTCTCCAGCGACGGAACGGACGTTTCTCGCTATTACGCGAAGACCGGACGCCTCGAGGAAGTCCGCCGCCCTGTCTTCTCCCCTGCTACCGGCAATTTTTGACGAATTCCCGCCGCGCGGGCATGAGACTGTCAAAGCCGCTTTCCGAAATCCTTAATATCAACGTCGCCGGTTATAAATAGGTCCTTGTTTGTCAAAAGATCCACCGTTTTTGCCCGCTCAGCGACGCCGTTTTTTCCGGCGACAATCTCGACCACCGGACGAAGCGGCACGGCGGGGTTTATGCTTGTCACACGAGCCGTCGAACCGTTGTTCAAACGAACGCCTGAGCCTATCGGATATATCCCCATTATTTGCACAAACATTTGCAGTATGTCGGGTGAAAAGCAAGCGCCGGCTTCTGCCATAAGGGTCTTCATGGCCTGGTACCCCGTCATAGAATCGCGGTAAACGTTCTTGTTTAACATGGCTATAAAAGCGTCCGCGACGGACACTATAAGCGCCCGCTCGTTAATATAGTTTCCCGACAGCCGGCGCGGATAACCCGTTCCGTTCCAATGCTCGTGATGCTGCAGCGCGATCTGGCATACGGAATCCGGATACAGCAGTTCTTTCTTTATGATGTTGAAGGAAAAAAGAGTGTGCGACTTGATAATATCAACTTCCGAGGCGGAAAGCGTCCCTCTTTTTTTTAGGACGTCTTCGGGCAGTCTGAGCATTCCCGCGTCATGAAGCAGGGCGCCAACGGCAAGCTCCTGGTTTTTTTTCGCCGTAAAGTTCATTTTTCCCCCGATAATAGTCGAAATGATGGCCGTGTAAACGCCTTTTTTTGCCATTTCTCCTCCTTCGGGGTCTTCTGAAACGACTAAGTACAAGAGTTTTTCCGGGCAGGCTTTTACCAGTTGCAACAGGCTGTCGGTAGCGCTCCATAGAAGGCGGATATTTACCTGTCTTTTATCCGCTATGGCGGAAAAAACAAGTCCAAGCTGCCTGACAAGGACGGCAACCTCGGACAGGATTTCCGAGGCGCTGACGCTTAGGGGCGGCGTTTCCGCAACCCCGTCCGTAATGTCCGCGCCGCCCGCAATTCCGGCGTCGCCAGCGATATCCGCTCCGTCTTTTACGGATTTACCGCCCTCAAGGACCGGTTTTCCGTCCGTAAAAACGTTTTCGATGCCCAGCGATTCGATGAGTCTAAGGTCTTTTTTTCGTATGGCGGTATTTTCTGGCACAAAAACACTGTCTTTGTCAATGAATACAGCTTTTGAAAATTTCTGCCCTTCTTTTAGAGACTCCGCCGGTATTTTTGTCATCGTTACGCGCGGCTTATCAGCTGTTTGTTGCCGTTACCGCCTGTGCCTTTTGCTTTGAAGACGCCGTGTTCTTTGTTACCCTGCTCTTTTTGCCCAGCAGTTCCTTGATTTTGGCCGCCTTGCCTATCTTGTGCCTGATGTAATACAGCTTGGCGCGGCGAACCTTGCCTGAACGGCTGACTTCGATCCGCGCTATGCGCGGCGAATGGACGGGAAATATACGCTCTACTCCCACGCCGTAAGAATTCTTACGCACAGTAAAAGTTCTGCCGACGCGGGAATTCTTTATGGCTATGACAAGCCCCTCGTATATCTGAATCCGCTCTTTTTCGCCTTCAACTATCTTAAAATGCACCTTCACGGTGTCGCCCGGCTTGAAATAGGCAATGTCTTCCTTCATCTGGGCCTCTTCGATAGCCTTAATTTCGTTAACGGCCTTAGTTTCGCTGACAGCCTTGTTCTCGCTCATGTTTCCTCCGTCGCGCTGAAAACTTCGCCTATAATCCGGCAGGTTTCATCATCAAAAATCCCTTCCGCCATGCCTTTCCGCAGCAAATCAGGACGGTTCGCAAGGGTTTTTTGCACGCGTTTTTTCAGTCTCCAGCGTCTAATGTTTTCATGGTGCCCGGAGAGCAAAATCTCGGGACACTTCATCTCTCCGTATACGCTATCAAATATTTCAGGCCGTGTATACTGGGGGTATTCCAGCAGTCCGTCCGAAAAACTTTCTTCCTCGAGCGATTCGGCAGTTATAACGCCGTCAACCAGCCTGTAGGTCGCGTCAATGAGCGCGAGCGCGGCGGTCTCGCCGGAGGACAGCACATAGTCCCCGACTGAAATCTCGTCATCGACATAAATGTCGATAACGCGCTGGTCTATACCTTCGTACCGCCCGCAAATCAGTATGAGTTCCCGTTCCCTCGAAAGCTCTCTTGCCAAATCCTGGTTAAAAAGCCTGCCTGAGGGCGAAAGGTACACCGTGCGCTTGCCGGGAGAGCGCGCTCCGGCGGCTTCAAGGGCACGGGAAAGCGGCTCGGCCATCAGCAGCATCCCGGCCCCGCCGCCATAGGGCGCGTCATCGCAGGTTTTATGCCTGTCGAGTGCGTAGTCGCGGATGTTGACGGCCTCGTATTCCACGATGCCGCGCGCCGTCGCCTTTGCCATGATGGACGTAGCGAAGAAGGCGTCGATTATTTCAGGAAAAAGCGAAAGCACGGCGTACTTCATTCCAGAATCCACGGAGCAAGAAGCGCGATTTCCCCTTTTTCAAGGCTGATTTCGCCCAAAAACTCGTTGCGGAACGGGATGAGTTTAAGTTCGCCCGTGTGAAGGCGCGCTTCGACCAGTTGTCCGCCGCCGCCGTCAATTATGCCGGTAACGACACCAAACTCGCGGCCGTCGCACCCCGTCACGCGGAGCCCCTTCAAATCCTCGACATAATACTCTCCCGCCCCGAGCGGCGCCGCTTCGGAACGCGGAAGCAAGATTTCGGCGCCAGTCAAAGCCGCCGCCTGTTCCGGCGTGTCAATGTTTCTAAATTTTACAAGGAGATTCGCGGACGCTCCTTCGATTACGCGCGCCGCTTCTATTTCATAAACGCGCTCGCCCGCCTTGCCGCGCAACGCGACAGAAGAAAGTTTTAGCAGATGTTCAATTTCGCCGGAAAGCGAGCGTATTTTTACAAACCCTTCGAGAGCGAAAGGCGATAAAACGACCGCGCTTGCCAGACGCCCGTCAATCAAGGATTTCCAAAACAGCCCTCTTGCCCGCCTTGGCGGCAGTAACCTGAAGGACGGTTCTGATAGCCTTTACAATACGGCCGCGCTTGCCTATCACCCTTCCGACATCCTCCGAACCGACATTAAGCCTTAAAACTAGCAAGTCTCCGCTTTCAGCCTCGCTAACAGAAACGGCAGACGGGTCGGACGCAAATGATTTTACAATGAATTCAATAAGTTCTTTTTCCAAAACGGTTCCTTACAAACGTTTAACGGCTTTATTCCGCCGGAACTTCCGGGCAGTCCATCTTGATGCCCTTCCTGTTAAATATTTTTCGCACGGTATCGCTCGGTTCCGCGCCTTCTTTTAGCCATTTGACCGCTTTTTCGGCGCTAAAAGAGATTTGCCTGCCCTCTTCCGCTATTGGGTGGTAGTACCCCAGTTCTTCAAGCGTCTTGCCGTCTCTCGGCGCGCGCGCGTCCACGACCACTATACGGTAGCAAGGTCGTTTTTTTGTTCCAAATTTCTTGAGCCTTATAACGGCACCCATAAATCCTCCTAGGAATTCCTAGCCTATTACAACCCCGCCCCCGGTGTCAACCCCTGAGGAATGAGGAATGAACTGCCGCAAGGCAATTGCGAGTCCTCCTTGGGGTCAGTCCCCTAGGGGGCCGTCATTGCAAGTCCGTGTGGGCGAAGCCATCCATGCGGGCGGTCTAGGCACTTGATTGCTTCGGCGCTCCGCGCCTCGCAATGACGACTACCGATTGGAAGTTGCGAGCGACCCGGGCAAACGAGTTTGTAGGCGGATGAGCAATGGGTAATGGGTCGCAGATTGAAGGCCGGCGAGTTGGCCTTAGGGTCAGACCCCTAGGGGGCGTAATTGCGAGCCCGCAGAGCGAAGCAATCCAGCGTGGCGAATGCGGAATAAGCAATGATGTCGATTGAAGGTTACGAGTCGGCTTTGTGAGCGGACTGGGAAGTGAGTTTTACTAAGATGGTTGGCTATCGGACTTGGGGTCAGGCTCATAGGAAGGCGAACCGTCATTGCGAGCAGAGCGCTTTGGCGGAGTCTTCCCGTTGCCGCTTGCGGAAGAATTGCGGAGATGGAGTTTAGCGTCGTTTTTGCCGACGCAGGGTCGGTTTTTGCGGGGTTAGGCAGGGGGAGAGGCGGCTTTGCGGGGAATTTTGGCGGGTTTTCCCGGAAGGGGTCTGACCCTAGCCTTTGCCTTCCAAGATAGAGGTCTGACCCTTCCTCCATCCGGCGAAAGTTCCGCATCCTCGTCCCCCACAGCGTCCGCCTGACTCTCCGTCTCTTCAGGCGGCTCGTCTTCCGCTATACTCGACCAATACCGGTCGCCCCAGATATGCCCCGTCCAGCCGTTCAACAAGTTGTACCTAACTGCAAACGTTTGCTTGAGCCATTGCATTATCCGCGGCAACTGGAATCCGTCAGCCGGCTTGATGCGGAACACAAGCCAAGCGTCCTTCAGACACAGAGAGCGAATTTCAAAATCGAAGCGCGCCGCCGTATCTTCTAAAACTCTTGCGAAAAGCCTCAGCGCCCTACGCGACTGAAACAACGGTTCCCCGTTGTTGACGGCCGTATGGACTTCGTACCATACGCCCTGTTTTAGTTCTCTTAAAGTTCTCATGCATATTTATGGCGCGGACTCGCCGTTTTGCTTTAACTTTTC
>JAIRSQ010000058.1 GCA_031255395.1 Spirochaetaceae bacterium
CAGCTTGGGACGGTAACGATTTATGTGGATACTGTGGAATACAAGGAAGGCTCTATAGACAAGACGAAGTTTGTGGAGTACAGCGAGAACAGCGCGACCGTGGCCGGACATGACAGCGACTGCACCCGGGTATTGAAATACGGGTATCCAGGCTCATTTGGCAAGTATGGCTATCCCGGCTCGTTTGTCAAGTACGGTTATTATGGCACCGGTGCCAGTTGCGCGGTTGTGCAGGACGACTGCGGATGTCAAGTTGAGAAATACGGATTTCCGCCTCTGAGCAAATACGGCCATCCCGGCTCGTTTGTCAAGTACGGTTATTATGGCGCCGGTACCGGTTGCGAGGTTGTACAGGACGACTGCGGATGTCAAGTTGAGAAATACGGATTTCCGCCTCTGGGCAAATACGGCTATTTCGGCTGCAAGAGTTAATTTCCGTCCGAAAGACGGCGGGCATTCCCCAATCGCGTGCGTGGCGGGGATGCCCGTAAAACACAAAGTTGATTGAATCCCCCGCTCCCTGTCATCGCAATCCGCACAAGCGATAGTTGTCATTGCGAGGAGCATAGCCCCGACGCAATACACTGCCTGACGGCACCCCCTAGGCGAACTGATCGCTTGTTGATGACAAACGGTACCGTTGTCTATTACAAAATATGGCGTTGGAATATAATATGTTTGGTAATTCGGATGTGCCCCCGGCGCATACAGTTGGCAGGGAAAAGCGAAAAGGCCGTAGCGTCGTTGGCGCGGTTGCCCAGCCTTAGTACCCGTCGGGTGCCGGATTCTCTTCAGCAAAAAAATATTTTTTATAGGGGTATTTTATGAAAGTAAATGAACCCATCACATTTACCCGCGAAGTCTAGGGTATACGCAGGATACAGCGTCCATCCGATCTTAATGGAAAAACTGGCGCTCATTGACACCGCAACGGAACCGCCGCTCTCTGGGCTCGTCGGGGCTCCGTTAAAGCGGCACTTTGCGTTCCTCACAGTTGAACCGGGCACAGCAATGGTACAGTTTGCCAAATTCCGCAACTGGAAATTGCCAAACATGACCCGCGAAGATCCTGTTTATTGCCCGTAGAAGCGGCGTACACCGCGGATACGGAAATTCCGGAAGGGGGCTGGTCGCCTTTCGAAACCCCGGACGAGGAAGAGCGAAGCGTCTTCAAAATGGCCTTTCAAAAATGGGTCGGCGTGCGCTACGATCCGTTACTCGTTACCAGACAACTCGTGAGCGGCAAGATGAACTTCATATTCCTTACCAATGCCAACTTAGTGCACCCCAATTCGGTCCCGTATTCCGCTCTCGTGCGTATCCTTAGCAACGGGACAGATGCCAAAGTCGTCAAAATCGTCCCGCATGGCAGTCCTTCGCCGCACTTCTCAGGCGGCTATACGGCTTTCAAAGCGATTTCTGATGAAGAGCATACCCTGCTTGCAGATCTCCTAAAAGGCTTCTCCGGCTCCGGTTTCAATGTAAAGTACGTTTCGACACAGGTTGTCGCCGGCATAAACTACAAGTTTGCAGGCACCCAGAACATGATAACGAAAAACGCACCCAAATACCCGGTGTTACTGACAGTGTACAAGCCTCTTTTCGACTACCCTGTCATCACCGGCGTAGAAAAAGTTTTCAACCTGGTGTAACAGCCTAATGCCCGCCTCACTATTGCGAGGTGGCGGCAAATTGCCGTGGCAATTTGCCGATACCCCCGAAGCAATCCAGTTGCAGGAATTTTCTGCGCTGGATTGCTTCGCTCGGTGGAGGTTTTGGCTCCACGTCATAGCCCTCCTTCCATGTCGCCTGCTTCGCAGGCGGATCTGCCCTTGGTCTCGTAATGACGGCCTCTCTCGGATAACTCGTGGCACCCAATCGACATTATTCCTCACTGCTCATTATTTTTCGCTGTCTTTAATGTTTCTTGCTTTTTGTGTATAATTAACGGCGGATTAGCGAGGCGGTACAAATGAATAAATACGATTTGATTGAGCAAGTTCTTAACAACGGGCGGCCCGAGCGCGTGCCGGTCGGGTTCTGGTTTCATTTTGTCGAGGATCCGGCAGCGGACGGTTTTAAGAATCCCGCCATTTTCGATGAAAATATTGCCGGACACCGGAAATTTGTCGAGGAATTCGATCCCGATTTTGTCAAAATAATGACGGATGGGTTTTTTATCTACCCAAACAGGCGTTTTTACGCGGCGCGTTCCGCCGCGGAGCTTGGCCAGGTCGAGCCTATTGGCGCAGGACATGAATGGATAGAAAAACAAGTTGAATTCGCAAAGAAAGCGCGCGACGTCATCGGCGGCTCTACGCCGTGTTTTTACAATATCTTCGCGCCGGCGACCCTGTTTCGTTTTGGCAGGGGCGAGGCGGACTTAAAGGCTCTTGCAGATTTCATTGTCGAGGACGGGGACGCGGTCGCTCGAGGGTTGGACGCGGTCGCGCGGGATCTCGCGTCGCTTGCCGAACGCGTGCTGGATGAAGCGGGCGTTGACGGCGTGTACTACAGCGTTCAGGATATAGCCGATAGCCGTATCGGAGACGAAGCTCGGAAAAAATCTTTTGACGCGGCAAACTTTACAGCGCTGAAGGCAGCAAACGGCAAAAGCAGTCGCAATATTCTTCATATCTGCGGTTATGACGGCTTTCGCAACGATCTTTCCCGGTTTGCCGATTATCCGGCGCAAATATTCAACTGGGCGACCGCTGTGGAAGGGACGCCGCTCGGAGCGGGAAAAAAGCTGTTCAACGGCAAGCCGGTGATCGGCGGTTTCGGGAACACGGTAAAGGAGGTGTTGTACCGGGGCAATCGCGCGGAAATCGAGGCGGCAACTGCGGCGATTCTTGAAGAGTCCGGCTTTAACGGGGTCGCGCTTGGCGCTGACTGTACGCTCCCGCCAGACATCAATCTTGACCGCCTGCGCTGGGTGCGCGATAAAGCGGCGGAACTGTCGGCGCGCCGTTAGTTTCTGTCATTTGGAAGGAAGAAGGGAAGGAATGAAGAAAATTCATTTTAAAATTGCGGCGTTGTTTTGCGGTTTGTTCATGACGCCGCTATTTAATATGAACGCCGCGGCGTTAAACAAGGAGAAAAAAATGTCCGATTCAAAAGAGGCGCAGCCTTTGAGTTACGAAGATTTAGGGGATGGCCTGTTCGCTGTCATCGATACGGCACGCGGGCAGATAATTGTAAAACTGGCTTACGAAAAAGCACCGCTTACTGTCAGTAATTTTACGGCGCTTGCAGAAGGCAATATGGACGCGGCCAAAGGCAAGCCGTTCTATGACGGCCTTACGTTTCACCGCGTTATAGCCGATTTCATGATTCAGGGAGGCGACCCGCTGGGCAACGGCAGAGGCGGGCCGGGCTACACTTTCCATGACGAGTTTGACCCGAGCCTTAAGCATGACGGGCCGGGCGTGCTTTCCATGGCCAACGCCGGACCGAACACGAACGGCAGCCAGTTTTTTATAACGCACACGGCCACGCCTTGGCTGGACGGCAAACACGCCGTTTTTGGCCGCGTTGTGAGGGGGCAGAATGTGGTGAACGCGATAAGGCAGGGCGATAAGATAAACAGCGTTCTTATCGTGCGTAACGGCGAGGCGGCCTCAACGTTCCATCCCGATCAGGCCAGCTTTAACCGCCTGGAAGCGGCGGCGGCAAGCGGCCGATAACGTCATAATCTGACAGGCGAGGATATTATGCCTGATTTACATACAAAGAACAGCGAGAAGCTACAAAAAATACGCCATACGGCGGCCCATGTGATGGCGGAGGCCGTTATGCGGCTCTTTCCGGGGACAAAAGCGGTTTTTTTACGATTTTCTGAGGATTTTTATGGAGACTAAGATTGCTGAATTTGACAAACTTGTTGAGGATTATAACGAAACTGTAGTAAAAGATTTTGGCAAGTTTGGGAAATACAGGGACACAGCTTTTGTTTACAAGGCAGATTACATGAAGTATCTTCTCGAAAACGAACCGAAAAGTATACTTGATTTCGG
>JAIRSQ010000078.1 GCA_031255395.1 Spirochaetaceae bacterium
AACGATGTTTAAGAATGTTCCCTGCGTCGCCGGATGCGGGAATGCGGCTGTCAGCGGCTCTGATCTTTGCGGACTGCACTGCGTGGACCCGCAAAAGGAAGCGGCGCGCATATCGGAAAACATTTTAAGCCTGAATAATGTCTGCGACCTTAGCGCGGGGTATCTGCGTTTCAAGAATAAAGATTTTTCGTCAAAACATTTTTCCGGCTGTAACTTTACGGAATCATATTTTGAATCGTGCGCTTTTAACGGCTCGACATTTCGCATGACTTTTTTTGACGCGTCCGTTTTTATAGATTGCGATTTTTCAAACAGCGATATGGAGTTTGTATCGTTTGGCCTCTGCGTTTTTGAAAATTGTAAGTTTAACGATTCCGAGCTGATTCATCTGAATTTTAACGGAGCGACAATCTCGCAGTGTTCGTTTGACCATTCTGATCTTTACAGCAGCCGGTTCAATATGGCAAAAATCGCTCGGACAACAATTGCGGACTGTAACGTAAAAAACGTATTCTTCATAAATTGCGGACAGGATGATGTCAGTTTTAAATCTTCCAACACTAAAGACGCCTTCTTTGAGCTGGAAAAATGAACCGTCGCGATTGAGTGTCAGCGCGAACCCGCGGCGGGAAGCTAACGGGCAGGCGCGTCGTCAGCCCGTTGCCGCATAACCTCGTACATAATGACGCCTGCCGCGACAGACACATTCAGGCTGTCAACCCGTCCAAATGAAGGCACGGAAACAAGAGCGTCGCATCTTTCTTTGAGCAGGCGGCTAAGCCCGGCACCCTCCCCGCCAAGGATTATACACACGCGCCCGCGCAGTTCGCTTTTATAGACGGGCGTTCCTTTCATGTCCGCGCCGTATATCCAAAAGCCTTCCTCTTTCAGCCGCTCAACGGCGCGGGGCAGGTTTGCCACACAGACTGACCGCACCCACGCGGACGCTCCGGCGGAGGTTTTTGCGACAATATCGGCGTTTCTGGCTGTGCGTCTATTGCGGGTAATCACAATGTCGGCGTTAAATTGATCGCAGGAACGCAGGATAGCACCAAAGTTATGCGGGTCCGTTATCTCGTCCATGACAACGGCAAGGACATTTTCTTTGCCGTCCAAGTTTTCTAAAAAAGAGTCTAACGTAACTTCGGCTGATTGATCCGCACCGCTAATTTCAAGCGCTATGCCGCGATGGCCGGGCGAAACGCGGTCCAGTTCGCTTATACCCTTCCGTATTACAGTTATTCCGCTCTTCGTCGCCAACGATACGATTTCACGCGCTCTCGGACCCGGCTTGGCGACAAATAACGCGCAATCTGTCGCGCAAACCTTTATCCGTTCCTTGATCGCGTGAAACCCGGTTAAGTATACCAACTAAGACCGGTCTACCAGTCATCAAACGGGTCGTCCGCTTCGCGCATGTCTTCGGTAAACAGGTCTGTAACGGCGCGAAGGTCATCCATATAAACGTAGTAGGAGCCGTAGGCGTCCATCGGATCGCATTCGATTCTAAAGCCGGTAACCTTTATGCCTGAAATACTGCTGTAATGATAGTTTTGCTGAACAATCCCGTTCATGCCTAGTTCCTGCTGCGGAGGTATTACGGCGGTTAGGTTTTTCCAGCCCTGAAAATTCAGGCGCCCCATATAAATCTCGAAGTTCCGTCCGTGAAAGTCCTGGATCAGCAGAAAAAGCTTATGGTTATAGTTGCGGCCGGCAACCCAAACGGAAAGAGTCTTTACAATGCCTTCAACCGGTATGGGACGCGCCGACGTGATATATACGCTGATATTGCCGCGCCTTAGAAAATCAACCTTTGTGCCTAAAACCTTTGTGTCGGGGATATTGAGATCCGCTTCCGCCTCTATAGGCTTTTTGTTCGCCGGGCCGCCTTCAAACAGCCTGCTGACAGAAAAACCCGCGTCTGACGAAATATTTGAACGCCAAAAGCCTTCCATTTCAAATTTGTCGACAGACACTTCCGAAAGAGCCTGCTGCGGCAAGCCGTCGTTCATATCCGTAGCGTTCGGCGTCCCTACTTCCGGCACGTCCTGCGCGACCAGCGCGACAGCGCAAACAGCTATAATCAAACCTGTTAATACTGAACGTTTCATCGTTAATAGCCTCTCTTTTTAGTTTTGGTTGTTTTGGGCGGCGCCGTCCGCGCCCCAAAGTTCCGCCGTTTTCTTGGGATACCCAAGCTCGTCGCCGTCATAAACCGTTTCATAAATATCGGATAACACTTTAAGCTGGGCGATATAGACATAAAACGGCACAATCTCCGTTACATTGCCGGATACGTCCCGTTTGAGATCGACATAAGTTTTCTCTTCGGGACTGGTCCAAATGCGGAATTTTACAAACGTCGTGTCATGGATCGAGCGCGGCAGCACGTTTGAAACCATAGGTATCCCTGCCGGCACCGCGACGCGCAAGTTTTTCCAGCCGATGTATTTTAGCGATCCAATCGGCAGTCCGTGAATTATGCCTCTGTTATCCCGAATATAAATTTCCAGACTATAGTTAAGATTCGAGCCCCAAACCCACGCGTCAACGAACCGCGTGCGCCCTGTCAGCGGTATTTCAACCGGCTGTCCGTCTCCGTCGGCAAGCGTGGGGTAAATGTCTATCCAGTTGTAGCCGTGCCGGTCAAAAGCTCCTTGAATTCCAAGGCTCTTTATATTAGGGTACTGCCTGAGCAGAGCCTGCGGAACAGCGGCTATCGGACTGATGACGGGAAAAGTTTGAGAGTCCGTCTTTGTGGAAAACTTGCTTCCTACCGCTTTCCATGTGTAGTTGTACTCCTCGCCGTCCACACTATACGGCGTGCCGTCAAAATTGTCAAGAATTTTTGATTGAAGCTCTACGGTATTGGAGTCGCTGAACGCCCACGCTACCGGTAAACTTATAAAAACAACAAGGCAAAATAGTTTCATACCGCCTGTTCTCATATCGTTTTCTCCTATGCCTAAGTTAATTAAGGTTAAATTCAGTATATTGGTTCGCATGACATTTGTCAAACCCCAGATTAGCCGGTCAAAATTCCCTGTTTTTCCCCCAAGTGTGTCCCGTTCATGCCGGACTTCTCCGCAAGACATCTCAAAATGATTATCGGCCGTTTGATCCGCCAAGTTGAGGTTTCATTACGCCGTCCCGCCTGCCGCTGCGAGGCAGTGGCAACTTGCCGCGGCCTCGCAATGACGGGCGGGCGTGAACCCCCCGTCATTGCGAGCCCGGCAGGGCGAAGCAATCCAGGCCCAAGCCGCTCCTCCGCCGGGTCGCTTCACCCCGCGGGCTCGCAATGACGACTCGTTCCATTGCCCGGATGACTCGCCACTCCCAAATAGACATCATTCCTCATTCCTCATTTACGCGGCAGCCATGCGCTTTTACGCGTTTGAAACCGGAGTTGGCGTGCCGAGCCGCGGATCTATTCCTGCCATGAACAAAGCCATCTCGACCTCGTTTACGGTTGTGCGGAGACGCTTCGCGATTTCGTGGTTGGGAACGCCCGACGCTGACAATCGCGCCGCCTCTGGGATAAGGCTCTGCCCGCCTGCCGCCGCCGTATCCTCGTTGCCGCTATCGCCGCCTGTTTCATTTTCCGTTACGGACACTTTAAGCGGCGGCGGCGTAAAGGCGGTCTCTCTTATATAGCTGCTTTTTCCAAGCCCGCGGTATGCCGCAACAGTCGCGTCCTGTTTTTTTTCGTTTAATTTTCTTTGCGTTTCTTCGGCTGCCCTGTAATTTTCTATCAAGCCTTCGTGCGCCGCGATACGCCGGTCAACGTCTTCCAGCAGGGATTTTAATTTTTTTACGCGTTCTTCGATGAGTTCGGAATCGCGGTCGGCAATCCTGTCGATCTCGTTGATAATTTTAGCGGCTTCCTGTCGCGTTTCCAGAGGGATTCTGTCGGCACGGGTACGGTTTTTTACATAAAAGAATATGACAAAAAATGAAACAGCGCTGATCAGCAACGCCGCGGATGAAAAAAAATAAGCCATAAATATCCGCCCGCTTAAATATATTCCAAAAATAGTGCCTGTTTTTAAAAGCTATCCCCGTAAATCTATATAATTGCCCAGCGACGGGTCCTGAAAAAAGGAACGGCTATTCTGTTCGTTCCCGTTTTGAGCGATTTTCTTCCCGCTGTTTTTTTCTGTGTCATGTTTCTTTCCCGATCTTAGCGTCTCCAAACTTTCGCCGGAATCGCGCGTTTCGTTTACGGCCCGTGATTTTTCTTCGGTTTTTTTTTCAAGAGTGGAGGCGATTATCGCGCCGCGCAACGTGAGCCCGTCTCTCTGCGAGGAGGCGTCTTTTGCGACCGAATCCAACTGTGAAAAAAGAATTTGCAGATCAATAGGCTGCATTGCCATTATTTTTCCGCCTTTTGCTGGGTGCCGGTATCAGATTCGATGTAGCTTATCGCGCGAACCATGTTATTTTCCAAAACAAACGTTGAAGCCTTATACTCCGCGCTTACCGTGTATTTGGAGTCACGAATCTTGATTACAACGCCCGGATAAAATTTAGCCGACGCCGAAACCCGTCCGCGCGACGGAAGATCCTGCAACAACTGGCTTAATTCCGTCATTTCTTCGTTGATCTTTACCAGCTCGTTATTGATTTTATTACGGTTTTCCGTTAATTCCGCAAAGAATTGTTCTTTGTCTTCCGGCAGGGATTTGCGTTGCTGTCTTATATTGTTCAGCGTTATCAGGTTGATGTTAATGCCGTCAAATTCCGCCATAAGTTCCTCGCGTTTCGCCGCGAGTTCGTCAAATCTGGCTTTTTTGTTCGGATCGAGTCCAACTTCGCATATCGTTTCGGTATTACCGGAAGGGCTTCCGAATGACTTGGCGTTTATTTCTTCGGATGCCCGCAGTTTTCCGCCTATTACAGCAGCGCGCTTTCCTTGGCAAATTATTCGTTTTTCAGCGATAATGTTTGAATTAAGTATTCCGTCTGATACGACAATCATGTCGCCGGCCTTTACTTCGGCATTTTCAATAAATTTTGCCCAAATCGAATGTCCGGCGTTTATAACCTCGCCTTTTTTGCCGTTAATGCCTTGTCTTACGATTATGTCGCCTTCGGCTGTCAGCGACGCCTTGTCAACCAGTCCGTAAACCTCAATATTTCCGGACGCTTTAATTGAAAACCCTTCCTCAACGTTGCCGTTTACAACAACGTTTCCAAGAAAAAGAATGTTGCCCGTTTTCAAACCGACAGAGCCTTCAATCGTATAAACGGCTTCAACATTTATTTTTCCGTTTACTATGACAACTTGTCCGTTAATATCGGAAAGTATTGTACGCCCGTCTTCTGAAAAACGGACATTTTTGCCGAGCGCGACCGGCAAATCCTTGCCGTCATTGGCAGGCAATATATTTCCGGTTACGGTAACGCCGGCCTCGCCTTTTTGGGCGGGATGCAGTTTTGCGAGATCTTCATCTTTCAAAACGTTTTGAA
The DNA here is from genome assembly GCA_031255395.1 of Spirochaetaceae bacterium. GTDB lineage: Bacteria > Spirochaetota > Spirochaetia > Treponematales > Breznakiellaceae > JAIRMY01. The sequence goes on from JAIRSQ010000078.1 coordinate 5,470, forward strand.
TAATGTTTAATTCTTTAAAATTGACCTTGCCTTCGGCGCTTTCAGAAAGCTTTACACGGCCAGGCTCCGTTTCAAAAAAGTATTCAAGGTATGAATTCGCGCCGTCAACAGGTTTTTTTGCCTTCGCGACGCAGACTCTTTCTTTGTAAACCGGATTATCGGCAAACTTTCTTAAATAATCCTCGTTAATACCTACAACAATGCCGTTATTGTTTAGTATATTAATATATTCTTCGCACGTAAGATCGCGTCCGCCTGTTTTTGGCCTCTTTACTTTTATGAAAGCCGCCATCCCGTCATCGTCTGTCTCGACAGCGACCACGGTGTCGTTAAACGCGATATGCTGGAAATCCGCCACACGGACATAATCCTTTTCCGGACGCATCAGCAACCGGTCTACGGCGCCGTTATCAAAAACGGAAATGCCGCGTTTTTCCAATGCCCGCTCGGCCATGTCCGTGTCGGCATAGGCTCCCTCCCCTTCGGGGGCGCTAACTTTCATGTAAACCCCGTCACTGCGGCACTGAACGAAGATTTTACCGTCAATGTTGATGCCGGTAAATTCCTGCGCCTCGGCCTCCCCTTCCGCAATCTCAGAGTCTGTAAATTCATCTTTGGCGGCAAAAACGTTTCGCCGATAGGCGCGTATTTTACAGACGTTTTTACCGATGCCAAAAAACGATGTTCGCTTTTCAAGAATTTCGTATTCAATATGGCGCAACGGAACGGAAAGCAGGGCGGCGGCCTCGGAAATAGCCGCTTCAAGCGTGTCACCTTCCGTTTCAACGATTTTAATGGCGCTGTCAATATCCAAGCGTTCTTTTACAGCAACCTGCAACCCAACGAAATCAATCAAAAGAAACCTCTACATTATGCCCTTGCGCACATTGGTCAGCTTTGCGCGAATTCTAAGCATCGCTTTTGTATGGAGCTGGGAAACGCGCGATTCGGTGATTTCCAAAACCTGCCCTATTTCTTTGAGCGTCAGGTCTTCATAGTGATACAGTATTATTATTTTTTTTTCTTTTTCCGGAAGCTGGTTGATCACATCGTAAATTATTCTGCGTATTTCCTTGCGTTCAACTTCCACGTCAGGTTTAAGCGTTTCCTGGCATTCGATACTGTCCTGGATAGACATTTTATCGTTTTCGTCACCGGAAAACCAAACATCGTTCAGCGACAAAATTGAAGTTCCCGATATTTTGACGATAGTTTTAATGTAATCGCTCTCGTTCATCTTGAGGTAGGCGGCAACTTCATTATCTTTTACGGGACGGCAATGCTGAGCTTCGAGCGTGCTGACGGCTTCCTCAATTTCGCGGATCTTCTGCCGGACCGACCGCGGCACCCAGTCCGTAGAGCGCAACTCGTCAAAGATGGCTCCGCGTATTCTTACTACGGCATAGGTTTTGAATTTAACATTCTGAGACAGATCAAACTTTTCTATCGCGTCGAGAAGCCCGAATGTGCCGCAACTTACAAGGTCGTCAAATTCAACCGTTGACGGCATACCGTCATACACCTTGCCGGCCACATACTTTACCAGCGGGGCATACTGCCTTATGAAGGTATCCCGAATCTTTGGGTCTTTATTTTGACGGTATTCTTGCCAAAGTTCGTTTTCGGACTTTTCATCCAGAAGGGATTTCCCCATAACCTATCCTTCGTCCTTTTTCAACAAAGTTCTGATAGCGCCGGCCATCTTCTTTCCGTCACCATCAAAGATTAAATCCGCCTTCGCGCCGGATTTCCGCGCTAACGACATGTCAACTACACCCGCGCCAGGTTCCGCAGGCTCCCATACCTCCGCAGAAGACGGGACCGCCTTGGCCGCAGAATATTCACCGCCGTTAAACATGGGCGCGGCCGGCGTGAAATCGCTCATGTCCATGTCAAAAGCATAGCCGGCAGACGGCTTTTCCGATGGCGCCAAAGCCCCGTCTTTACTGTACACGTTATCGCCGCTTTGTTCTAGCGCCTCTGAACCCGTGTCCGGCGGGACCGCATGCGCCTCGTCATTAGTTTCAGAGCCGACTGGCAGGCCGGACAAAGACTCAAAATCAATCGGACCGGCATCCGGCCCAAGAGCGCTATCGTCCGCCATGCCGGAAGCGGCTTCCGCCGGAAGGCTTTCATTCGCGCTTTTCCGCATGTCAAGCCAGTCGCCGATGTCATCAACGGAATAGTCGACATTCTTGCCAAGCGTCGGCCCGGCATCCTTTACCTCCCCGTCAGGCCGCAGGAATTTGCCGTACAAGAAATATATGCCGGCGATAATGCCGAAAAACCCGCCGGCAAATACGGCCGCCCTCAGTAACGCCGTGGCTAAGCTTGCCATTCTAAGCAGACTCATTGCCAGGGAAACCAAAAACGCGCCGCCTGAAACGAAACAGGCCAGTCTGGGATTAAACACGTTTAGACCTCAACAAGCCGGCAAACCTGGCGGTTCAGTTGCCAAAAAAACGTTTAACAAGATTCCCGAAACCGCCGTTGCCAACGCTGTCCGTTTTTTCGATCCGGCCTACTATGTGCTGAACGCACTGGGCTGCCCTGCTCCTAGGCGATTCTACCATGAAAGGCCGCTGCCTGAGTACGGCCTGAGAAACCGTTGAATCATCGTAAACAAAACCCAAGTATTCCAGCTTGACGTTCAAAAACTGCGATGTGATGGCAATCATTCGGTCGGCGACTCTTGTCGCCTCCGCGGCGTTATGCACGCGGTTTACCACGAGTTTGAGCCCGATTTCAAGATTTTCTATTTCGGTGGCGATTATTTTTATGATGCCGTAAGCGTCGGTAATGGCTGTCGGCTCAGGCGTGGTAATTATGACCGCCTCGTCCGCCGCCGCGATGAAATCCATCACATTGCTTGATACCCCCGCGCTCGTGTCTATGATTATGATGTCGGCGCTTGTCAGTGTGTTCAATTCTTTAATGAAGTTTATTCGCTCGTCTTCTGTAAGGTTGGCGATCTTCGAAAAACCGGACGCTCCGGCCACTATGCCGATACCGTACTCAGTCTCGATTATAATTTCCCGCATCGTTTTTTGCTTGCGGATAACGTGGTAAAGATTCCATCTTGGAATCATCTTGAGCATCACATTCACGTTTGCAAGTCCAAGGTCGGCATCCAGCACTATAACCCGCTTGCCGATACGGGCGTAGGCCAGCGCCATGTTTACCGATAAATTCGTCTTTCCGACGCCGCCTTTGCCGCTTGCGACTGTCAGTATCCTTGCTTTTCCCGGTTTGCTTATCTGCCGCGAAATGTCCTCGGCGGCTTCGTTGGCCTTTACCAGTTCCCGCAGCTGCTCTGCCTGATCTTCCATGGAATCCTCCCAAAATACACCTAATTATCAATATATCGGTAAAAAAAACGATATGGTTAAGGGGAAAGCTCCCGATTTTTGCGGGACAGGCATGGTTTTCCGTCGCCAATGCGAATCAGGGACGAATGCTGTGGCAGGGCGCGCTAAAGCGGAGAGCCGGGACAGACTCCGCCCGCAAACGCTTGCGGGCGGAGTTGCTGAGACAGGTTTTCGCGTCGTCTTTGCCCCTAAAAGGCCGGTTTGAGCGGGGGACGGGCAGGGGGCGAGGCGGCTTTGCGGGGGATTTTGGCTGGTTTCCACGGGAGGGGTCTGACCCTAGCCCTTGTTTTCCTCGAAAGAGTTATTACTCCCGCCTTCATTACCCTCGAAAGAGGTCTCCCATCTCCCTCCGTCTCCTCCGCGCCCGCTCTCAAACTCTCCGTCTCATCCGGCGGCTCGCCTTCCACAATCATCGATCGGTACCGGTCGCCCCAGATATGCCCCGTCCGGCCGTTCTGCAAGTTATACCTCACGGCAAACGTCTGCTTGAGCCACTGCATTATCCGCGGCAATTGGAACCCGTCCGCGGGCTTGACGCGGAATACGAGCAGGTCGTCTTTCAGGCGCAGAGAGCGAATTTCAAAATCGAAGCGCGCCGCCGTGTCGTCCAAAACCTTGGCAAAAAGTCTCAGCGCCTTACGCGACTGGAACAACGGTTTCCGGTTATTGACGGCAGTGTGAATTTCATACCACGCGCCATGTTTAAGTTCTCTTAAAGGTCTCATGCATATTTATGACACAGATATGCCGTTTTGCTTTAATTCGCAAGTGAGAAAGCATGAAAAACGTATATTTTTACACACGCAAGGCTTGCCATTGCCGCTTTTTGTCTCCGATTCGCATCATCAACAACAGCTGTAACGCAAGAATTTGACAAGCCGTCTGTTTTGTGCTATGCTATCATTGTTTGTTAAAAATTAAGGAGTAGCGTATGGCGATAAAAGAAATTCAGAGTACGTGCGCTTATTGCGGGGCGGGGTGTCAGATCATGTTCACGGT
>JAIRSQ010000111.1 GCA_031255395.1 Spirochaetaceae bacterium
CGGTACTGGGTTTCAGCCGATATTGCCTGTTCTTCCGCGTTGCGCTGGCTTTCGAGCAACTGTTTCAACTGTTCCTCCGCCAGCAGAATGTTATAGTACGCCTTGCGCACGTCCCGTTCTAGTTGCAGTTTGGCCTGTTCCAGCGACAGAAGCCCGGTCTCGTAATCCATCTTGACAGACCTTATCCCCTCGAACATCGCCATGTTTATATTAAGCTGCGCCTGAATCTGGGCCTGAAATCCGGTAGAAAACGAGTCTGTCGTCATGGTTGTCGATGGGGGGTCGTTTTTTGTGGTCGAATTCCGCGAGTCAAGGTTCGCGCCGCCCAAAACGTTCAAGGTGGGCAAAAACTTGTTCCACACATAGTCCGATGCCCGCCGTTTCGTGTCCGTGCCGATACGCTGGCGTTCCAGCGTCAGGTTGTTTTTGATCGCCAGAGCGACCGCCTCATTCGGCGACAGCCTCATTCTTGTAGACGCCTCCGCCTCCCTTCCTGCCGAATATTGCGCGAAGACAACGTTCAGACTCAGAATATGAATCAACGTAAATACCAAAAACAAATGCTCTTTCGTCATCATCTCCTCTATTATTTTTGCAGAGCGCCTTCCGTTCCCAGCGCGATGAACCTGTAAAGGGTTCTAAAACTTTCGTCCGGTATATCCTTATAATCCTTAGCCGCCGGTTTCCTGACCAGCGTGTCAATCAACAGGAACAACATCAGATGCGCCATATTTTCATCGACGAGCGGCCCGCCGGACGCCGTTCGTATTTCCGAAAAAACCCGCAATAGCGAGTCATGGTATTCCTGTTTTTCCTTATGCATACGTCTTAGCGTATCGTTATCAAAATCAACGCAGTCGAAACCCGCGTCCTCAAAACCGATTGGCCTTGTTTTAAGGCTGTTAATCGCGGCAAGAAACTCCGGTTCCGAAGTCAGAAACCCCTCAACCGCCCGTAGCGCGAGGTAGAGCTGTTCTTCGGGAATACCGGACTTCCTTGAAACAGTTCGAGCGTACTGTATCACGTCGTTAAACTCCTCTAAAAAAAGCTGCCGCAGCATATCATGCTTGCTGGCAAAGTGGGCGTAAAGCCCGCTCTTGGAAAGCCCGGACTTCTTTGCCACCATCGACATAGAAGCGGCCCAGGGGCCTACGGCGGCGACCGCGCTTGCGGCGGCCTTCAACAGCCATTTCCGTTTGCCCCCCCCCCCCCCGCTATCGCGCCACAGGGCATTTTTCTCCAACACCGGCCAGTCAAGGGCGTCTATCCTGTCCCGGCTTAAACCGATGCCCCTTCTTGCAAAGCTGTCGGCCTGGCGCATTATCGCGATAACGCGTTCCTCGCTAAAAGGCTCGGTCCGCAGGGACTGCATGAAATGCCCGATGATGCAGACGGTGCCGGCGTTCACAAGCTGAACCAGCGTCGGGTATGAATTTTCTCCGGTAAGGCCGTCGCTAATGGCCCGCAACTCCTGAAAATCCAGCCCGCGTTCCTTCAAAGCGTTATTTTCCCGCCGGCTATCCGCTTTACCGTAAATTTTTACCAGTGAAAACATCATATACCGCGGGTTTCGCGCAAAAAATTCGGTTACGCCGTGATTAACAAGCAATAACGCGTCCAAAATTTCATTTTTTGCCGCACCGGTTTCCGACGCCGAAAGCGCTTTTTCAAAAAACGGGCGGATATAGTCGCTAAAACTGTCAAAAAAAGCGCCGTACATCGCGTCAAGGATGTCCGCCTTGTTCTTAAAGTGATGGTACAACGCCGTTTTTGTAACCCCCAGCGTCCCCGCAAGAGTTGACAGACTCGTCGCCCTGAAAAAATCCCCGCCCCAAACCTTGAACGCGGCTTGCACAATCTCATTCTTTGTCATATCATTCCCATAATTTACAACAATTCAAGGACGGAAAGGTTACCGACCATTCGTTAAGTTGGTAAAAATATAATGTCTCGAACAAATAAAGTCAAGGCAGGGCTGTCCGTCTTTGAACGGTTTCAAAGCCTCCCTCGCCGCAATTCGCCGACGCGCCGCTCGCGCCGTCAGTGTCTTGCGATCATAATTTTTTGGACGGTCGCCGTTTCCTGCTTTTCGCACGGGAGAGCGGCGGCCGCCGCGGACTTGGCCGGATTATCAGAGCAAGCGCCGCCTGAGTCCGACTTCGCCGTAAGGGCGGAAACGGAAGGTCTGTCACGCGCGGAGCGGGTTATGACGGCCCTCGCCAAGGCGTATCCGCGCCAAATCAGCGGAGCGGCCTTTAGGAACGGGGACTGGGCGGCGGAGCTTCGCGGCAGATGGTACTACTACGCGGACGGGCGCATGCTGCCCGAAGAACTGCTTAGCAGGGCTGCCGCGTACAGTCCGCAGCCGTTTTACGACTACCCGGCGGACCTGCCCGAATGGAAGCCTCCATCCGCTGAAAACGCCGCCCGTTACGCGGAAATGGCTAACCGGCGCAGGTTGGGAAGCGGGCTGGGACGGGCGCAAGTATTCTACGATGACCTTTGGCGCGTCCACAACAGGGCAGAGGCGTGGGAACAGCAAAAAACGATACGTTTTTTAGGGCGCGAGACGCTTGTCCACCGCTCGATACTGGAAGAGCTTGCCCTTGTCGAACAGCGAATTAATGAGGCCGCCGCCGCCGACCCGCGGGTCAGGCAATGGGTATCGAGGCTCCAAACTGTTAGCGCGTGGAACTGGCGCGACATCGCGGACACGCGAAGCCGTAGCAACCACGCCTATGGCATAGCCATAGACCTGCTGCCAGCCTCGCAAAACCGCCTTGAAACCTACTGGCTCTGGACGGCGCAGAAAAATGTCGATTGGTGGAACGTGCCGTACTCGGCCCGGCTGAACCCGCCCGCCGCCGTGATAAAGGCGTTTGAAGCGTACGGTTTTATCTGGGGCGGCAAATGGCTCTTTTACGACACGATGCACTTTGAATACCGCCCGGAAATCCTGTTTTTGAACGGCATCCCGCCTAGCGGCGAGTATTAGAGCGTTCCCGCAAAACGGCCGTCTTTAACCGGCGCTCTCGGCCATACCGCCATTGATAGCGGGCGGCAATTTGCAACGGCAATTTGCAACGGCAATTTGCCGACGAAGCCATCCATATACCGGACAGGCAACGCCGTTTTACGGCGGAAGCGTAGCGTGGCGCAATTAACGGGCATGAAAATGCCGATATACTATATATGCGCTGTTTACGCGGGTTAAAACGCGCTATTTTATGCGTTTTTGCCTTTTGTTTTGCCGCGTGTTCGTTTGATTACGGGACATCGGAAGCCGGAGATTCCGACTACCCCGATATAACGATGGCGGATCTTGACTACGCGCGGGTGCGCAACGGACGGCTGATAGCGCGCTTGCAGGCGGAGACAGCGGAACGTTACGAGAAGCGCCGCCGCATGGAATTGAAAAACTATAGCTTCGAGCAGTATAATACTTCAAATGCCGAAATTGACGCGCTAGGATCGGGAGGTTTTGCGTCGGTTGAACTGGATACCAGCAACGTGCGTATGTCAGAAGGCGTAGAAATCATTGTGGACACGGAAGATATGATTCTGGAGACGGAACAGTTATACTGGGACGACGGAAAGAAAACTTTGACAGGCGGCGAGAGTTTGCCTGTCAAGGCGGAACAGTCCAACGGCACGAAATTCATCGGCAAGGGCTTTTCGGCGGATGTGCGGTCGCGCGTCTGGCTTGTCTCGTCCGAAGCTGACGGAGTTTATGTCCATGACGATGAGGAAGAAGAGCGGGATGATACCGATAAAAACGCCGCTGTCGAGGCTAAAACTGAAGACGCGGCATACAAATAACAAGGCAAAAGCGTATTTCCTGCTCTGCGCCCTTTTTTGCTGCAAGACGGCGGGCATTCTTTTTGCCGAGACCTTCACTTTCAGAGCGGACAAGATGAGCGGCAACAAAGCCACCGGAAGGGAGGTTACCGTCCTTACCGGAAACGCCGAGGTTCGCTCGGACAATCTGTTGCTTAGGGCGGACAGGATAGAACTGATCGGCGAGGACAACAACATAATTAACTGTTCCGGCTCCGTTTGGGGACATCAGGAAGACAAGCAGATTTTTTTTAAAAGCGACAAGATGACATATAACCGCGACAAGAAGACCGCCCTCATGGAAGGCAACTCTACGTTAGAGGATAAGAAAAATCAAATTGTAGCAAGAGGGCGGTTCATAGATTATGACGAAAACTCAGAAATAACCGTTTTTCAAATATCCGTGCGTCTTTTCAAAGACAATATGGTGTGCCGGTCGGAGTACGCCGTTTACAGGAGAAACGACCAGCTTCTTGACCTTTCCGGATTTCCGGTAGTTTATAAAAAAAATGATGAATTCAAGGCAGACAGGATAAGAGTCGACCTGGAAACCGACGACGTTATCATGGAAGGCTCCGTTTCCGGTTCTATAAAGGAATAGAAATGGGCCTTCTTGAAAAGTGCGCGGCTATCAACGAGCAAGAGCAGGCCGCTTCCGACAAACAAGGTTCGTTGCTGCATAAGGCGTCCGCCGCCCTGTCTCGCCCGGAGAAACCGTCCGGCGCGCCGATTCCCGAAACGCCGCCTAAAAAACCCGTTTTCGTGCCGCAGCGACCGGAAACGGAGCCGCGTTTTGCGACGCCGAAACCCCCGGTCCGGCAACCGCCTGAAACGCCGGACGCGCCGAAAACCGCCGCCGCGAACGCGGCGGCTAGGCGGCAACCTGAAACGACGATCCCTCCTCTCGCCGTTCCTGAAACCGCGTACACCCCTAAACTTGAGATAGCGGACCGGGAATTTGAAAAAGCGCGCCATAAAAAAAAAAGCGGCGAAGAGCTCGTTACAAATTATACAGACAGACGAAAAAACCCGCGAAGTTCGGACAGACGGCAAAGCAGGCGGAATGTCGAAGGCCTAAATACCCTTACGATCATCAATTTGCGAAAAAATTTCGGTTCAAAGGAGATAGTGCGCGGCGTGGGCTTTTCGATGAAAGGCGGGGAAGTAGCGGGACTCCTAGGGCCTAACGGGGCGGGCAAAACCACCATATTCTACATGATTGTCGGCTTCCACAAGCCCACGACCGGCGACATAAAACTGAACGACGTAAGCATAGCCTCCAGTCCGATGTACCGTAGGGCGCGGATGGGCATCGCATATTTGCCTCAGGAAGCGTCAATTTTCCGCAAGCTCACAGTCGAACAAAACATCTGGGCTATACTGGAAAGCCGGAAAGACCTACTAAAAAAACAAAAAAAGCAAAGGCTTGACGAGCTTGTAAGCGATTTCGGCATCGACCGCATCCGCAAGCAGTACGGCTACACGCTCTCAGGCGGAGAACGCCGGCGAACCGAAATAGCGCGAGCCCTTGCCATCGACCCAAAATTCCTGCTATTGGACGAGCCTTTTGCCGGCATAGACCCCATCGCCGTATACGAAATCAAGCAGATAATCCGGCGCCTTTCCCGAAAAGGGATAGGCATACTGATAACCGACCATAACGTCCGCGACACCCTCGAAATAACGAACGTCGCCTTCATCATAAATCAAGGCATAATAGTAGCGCGCGGCGACCGTGAAAACATTCTGGCAAATCAAACCGTCAGGGACGTGTACCTTGGCTCCAATTTCAAGATGTAACGCCGTTTCCTGTCTGGCGCGCCGCCTCTGCAAGCAGTGTTCCCGTCATTGCGAGCGGCAAGTCGCCGAGCGAAACAATCCAGCCCCCTTACAATAACTCATCCGCAAACCCGCTTTTGCGCGGACGCTCGCTACGGCAAAATTGCGTCTTGACACTTGGCAACACCTTAATTGACAGCTTTATGTATGTGTGACAAACTTGATGTATGCAAAATAAAACGCATCGTAATACAGGTACCCCCCCGATATATCCATGAATTTATCCGTTATGTGTTTGTAGGCGCTCTCGCATTTGTCGTAGATTTCAGCGTTCTCTATCTTTCCAAAACATTTTTGTTTTCCGCGCTAGGCGATACCGGCATACTGTTCTCCGCCGCATTGGGTTTCATTGCCGGCCTGGTTTTCAATTATATCCTTTCCATCGTTTTTGTATTCAAACAAAACAGTGAAACTGCCAAACGGCATAAAATACGCTCGTTTGTTTTATTCACAGTTGTCGGGATTATCGGACTTTTTATAACGGAGTTATGTATGTTCGCCGGAATTTCCGTCTTAGGGAGTCAAAGCTATCCTGCCGTAAAAGCTATCACCGCGGGAATCGTTCTGATATGGAATTTTATAGCGCGAAAAACATTAATTTTCAAAGGAGTAAAAGATGAACAGCGGCAGTAATGCAAAGCGTTTTGTGATTATCGGGGCGGGACCGGCAGGACTTACGGCAGACTACCAAATATTGCGGGAAATTCCATGCGCAAAAGTCGATGTATATGAAGCGGAAGAGCGTTCTGGCGGTATTTCCACAACTATTGAATATAACGGAAACAGAATCGACATAGGCGGGCACCGTTTTTTCTCTAAGAGCGGCACAGTAAACGATTTCTGGCGAACACTCATGCCGTTGCAAGGCACTAACGCGAAAGATGATATTCTTTTGGGACGCAAAAAGGAATTAAGTTCTGGCGGTCCTGACCCGGAAACGGGGGATGCGGTAATGCTGATTCGCGACAGGGTTTCGCGCATATTTTACCGCAGTAAATTTTTTGACTATCCTATTTCGCTAAAAGCGCAGACCTTTTTGAATATGGGACTTTTCAATACTATACGCGCAGGTTTTAGCTTTTTGTACTCCTTATTCAAAAAGCGTAAAGAAGATTCGCTGGAGGACTTTTATATAAACCGTTTTGGCAGATGCCTTTACAGTATGTTTTTTGAAGATTACACAGAAAAAGTCTGGGGTGTTCATCCTTCGCGGCTCTCGCCTTCATGGGGGGCGCAACGAGTAAAAGAACTTTCGATTGGCACAATAATCAAAGAGGCGTTGCTGAAATTTTTTAATCCCCGGCATAAGACGAATCAAACTTCTCTTATTGAACGTTTTTATTATCCAAAAATGGGACCGGGACAGTTATGGGAAATTGCAGCGAAAAAGATAGTTGAAGCTGGCGGCATCATCCACTATAACTCGAAGGTGAGCGCTATACGCATTGAAGATTCCGGCGTAAAGGAAATAACCGTAACATGCGCGGACGGAGCACGAACAATGCCCTGCGATTTTCTGCTTTCGACTATGCCGGTAAAAAACTTGGTCGAGGCGGTGAATTCGAGCGGGGGAGAAAAAGCGCCTGAACATATAACAAGGGCCGCCCATGACCTGCCTTACCGCGATTTTATCACAGTGGGACTCCTGCTAAAAAGATTAAACTACGAAACAGGACAAGAATCAAAACACTGCAAAACATTGTCCTCGATTGTTGGATCTACATACAAGAACAGAATGTGCGTATCGGCAGACTGAAAATATTCAACAACTGGTCGCCGTATATGGTAAATGATCCTCTCAACACCGTTTGGATAGGGCTTGAGTATTTTTGTAACGAAAACGACCGCCTGTGGAATATGAACCGCGAAGACTTTATCGATTTTGCTATAGCGGAATTGGTTAAAATAAAGATCATCGAAAAAGAAGATGTGTTGGACGCCACACAGGTAAAAATCCGCAAAGCGTATCCTGCATATTTGGGGTCTTACAGCGAAATAGACGGTATCCGCGCCTATCTTGATACGATTAGCAATTTGTACTATCTGGGACGAAACGGCCAGCATAAATACAACAATATGGACCATTCCATGCTGACAGCGATGGAAGCGGTAAAACTGATAAAGACCGGCGACAGCGACAAAAGCGCTGTATGGAACGTAAACACTGAGGAGGAGTACCATGAAGAAAATAGCATAAAAGAACTAGCGATCATATCGATAATGCTTATTTCGGTGTGTTTTGGGTATTTCTGCTTTTATAACAACGTCTTTACGGGCCACGAAGCGCAGGATACGCATATCTGGTTAAGCGCTTCCACAGTGAAATTCGTTAATAACTGGCTTCAAGAATGGCCGTTGAAGTTGCACTTTATCATGTACGAATATCCCGATTCAATAGAATTTAATAGTCTTGCTGAACGCGGAGCATATATTTCTTACCCGCCGGGTGCTATGGTTCCTATATATTGGCAAAATTGCTTCACAAAACCGAAATTCAGATTGGTTTTATTAAACAATCCTTGAAAATTAAATTTTTGTTTGATACGCTGGTAGTTAGTCTCATATTCTATAGCATTTTTAGATATATTCTAATGTCGAAAAAGTATAACATGGCCGCGCTTGCTTCCGTCGTACTTGCCCTTTCGTGGATGTGCATTCCCATTAACCTGTATTATTTTCGAAACGTATATTTTCAGACCAATGTATAATATCCGTTGTATTAATTTTTATCTTGTTTGAAATATATGATAATTATTTTACAAAAAATCAACAAAAGTGTTTTTCCAATGCATTTATTTTATTCTTAAATTCCTTATTTATTTATTTGGAGTATTAACCGATTATTATTTTCTTTTTGTACTCTTTATAAGCTGGCTCGTAAAGATTGTTCCGTTGTTCAAGTCAATAAACCGCATAAGGAATGTTGTTTTATCATCTTTTGTGTACGTATTGCCGGTGTTTTCCGGGATAAGCCTATTTGTTCTGCAAATTATGACGGTACCTGATTGGAAGAATATAATTTT
>JAIRSQ010000149.1 GCA_031255395.1 Spirochaetaceae bacterium
GACTGCGTTGAAGTAAAGCGTTGCGGTGAGCCGCGAAAGTTTGATTTTGAGCCCAAGGACCATATCTCGCTGGGCCAGGAACTCGATATTATTGATTTTGACACGGCAACAAAGGTATCTGGAGCGAAATTTTACTATTTGAAGAACGAAGGCGTTTTTTTGGAGCTTGGTTTGACGCGTTACGCGCTGGATATTCTGCAAAAAAATGGTTTTACGCCGTTCATAACGCCCGATATTGCCAAAGAAGAGATACTTTTAGGGATAGGTTTCGCTCCGCGGGGAGCGGAAAGCAACGTTTACGCTCTTGAGGGAGGCGCAGGCTGTCTTGTGGGAACCGCCGAGATCACGCTGGGCGGTTATTACGCGGGCGCGGTCATACCGGCGGACAAGCTTCCGTTACGGATGGCGGGTCTTTCGCACTGTTTCCGCAAGGAGGCGGGCGCGGCGGGGCAGTTTTCCAAGGGGTTGTACCGCGTGCATCAGTTTACAAAGCTGGAAATGTTTGTGTATTGCCTGCCTGAACAGTCCGGCGAGTTGCACGAGGAGTTGCGCCTTATCGAAGAAGAAATTTTCGACGGGCTCGAGATCCCGTACCGCGTGGTAGACGCCTGTCTTGGCAGCCTTGGCGCGCCGGCCTACCGCAAATGGGACTTGGAGGCTTGGCTGCCAGGCAGGAACGGCGGCGAGTACGGGGAGGTTACCTCGGCCTCGAACTGCACTGACTACCAGGCGCGGCGTCTTGACATACGTTACAAGGACGCGGATGGAAAGAACAGATTCGTACATATGCTAAACGGCACAGCCGTGGCCGTCTCGCGGGCCATAATCGCTATACTCGAAAATTTCCAGCAGGCGGACGGCTCGGTAAAGATTCCGGCCGCGCTCGCGCCTTACTGCGGCTTTGATGTCATCAAACTGAAAGCATGAGCCGGCCGGCGGACATTCGCGGTTAACATGCTAAAAACGCTTGGCAGGCTGAACACGCCCCTTAACAGGAACATATTCTATAACAGTGCCGGATCGTTCGCGTACTGGTTCTTTCAGTATATACTGACTATCGTGATATTATGGGTAAAAGGCGCCGAGGACGCGGGGATATACTCGCTGGCGTACGGATTCGCCAACATTTTCACCAGCATTTCCTTATTCGGTATGATGGGTTACCAGATATGCGACGTAACGGGCAGGCATACGGACGGTACCTATGTGGCGGCACGCATATGCACGAGCGCGGCGGCGTTGTTCTGTTTCGCCGCCGCGCTTTTTTTTACGGATTTTTCAGGCGTTACGCTCGTTTGCTGTTCTATATTGATGCTGTATAAGATACTGGAAGGGATAGACTTAGTATACCTCTGCGTCCTTCAAAAGTTCGAGAATTACAAGGTCATAGGCATATCAAACTGTGTCAAGGGCGTCCTGCCGTTTTTGGCGTTCTGCACGACGCTTTATTTTTTTGAACTGCCGCAGGCGATAGCGGCGATGACGGCGGCATATCTGTTTGTATTCGTTCTGTTCGATTTTCCGTACGTTACGCGCCGCTCCGTCCGGTTCACGGGGACGGTTGTAAAGCGCGATATAATAAATGTGCTGTTGCCGTCTTTTATGCTGGTAATATGCGATATGGCACATTTTTTCATGATATTTTTTTGCCGTTATGTAGTTGAAAAGACCTATTCCGTCAAGGAACTGGGCTATTTTTCGTCGATAACGCTTATCATGACAATTTTTAAGATGCTTTCAGATCCCGTCATCAATGTCTTTATTCCGGGTCTGAGCAGGCTTTACGCCAAAAAGCAGTATTCTTTAATAAAGCGGATGACGTTCCGCATGGGGATGTGCGTAGCAGTCGGAACGGTCGCGGTCTGTCTTTCTTCATTTGTCTGGGGACGGTTCGCGTTAAAGCTGGTGTTCGGAGAAAAGATACTGGCGTACAGTCATCTGTTGCCGCCGACGCTGCTGGCCTCGTGTTTTCTGCTGGGCCGCTGCGTGCTGTCCAGCGTGCTGGTAGCCGTACAGAACAGGGCGGCGGTATTGGTTTCCGGCATCGCCGCCGCCTTGGCCGTAATACTGATATGTTCCGCGCTCACGCGTCGATTTTACATGAACGGCCCGATATATAGCCTTATCGTCGCGTTTGCCCTGCAGGGGGTAATCTTGCTAGGCGCGCTACTCTACAGCCTTCGTAACGCAAGACGCTAATCCGAAAACGGTTTGTGCCAAGTCCGGAACCGCCGCGCGTAAAGTCTGTTTTCGCTAGCTCCAATAATCAAGAATAAAGCGTCTTGTGTATTATTGGATCATACTTTTGTAAACGCGGTAAATGCGAATTTTGGCTTTAAGTTTGAATTTTTGCTGGGGTACAGGCCGGGGACACAGTCCGCACGTTCCGGTTAAAGCTGTCCAAGAAGCGGCGGCGGCTCGCACGCGATGCGAGCCGCCGCGCGGCAATCAGAACGCCGGCTCCTTCTGATGAAGCTCCAAGGCTTTTTCCATTTCAGGCAGATAGCCAGTCTGTTCCGCGGACGCTCCGTCCTTCTTAAAATCAGGCCGGAATTCGACATGTTCGGCAATAATGCTTACTTTTGAATGCGACTTTCCGTCCGTTCCGTTCCAGCGATCCTGCTTCAAACGTCCGACAACCCTTACGCCGCGCCCCTTGTACCCCTGCGCGCGGCAGTTTTCTGCAAGTTTTGACCATGCTTCCACATCGAAAAAACTTACCTCTTTTTCCATGCCCTTGTCCTGCTTGTAGTAGCGGTTGGAAGCAAGACTGAAAGTGCATAACGGCGTCCCTTTGGCAGTGGAACGGAACATCGGGTCCCGCACCAGATTGCCTTCAATCAAAATAGAGTTGAGGTTATTCATAAAAGCCCTCTAAAAAACAGGTTCCGTACGCGCAAGCGCCGGTCGCGAAGCGGCCGTTTACGGC
>JAIRSQ010000180.1 GCA_031255395.1 Spirochaetaceae bacterium
CTCGAATCGATCAAGATACCGGACAGTGTTACCAACATCAGTATGCTGGCTTTTTCAAGCTGCGGCAGCCTGCTCACCGTTACGATACCGGACGGCATCACCGCCATCGAGAGGCAGACTTTTGCCAATTGCACAAACCTTACATCCGTTGCGATACCGGACAGCGTTACTCGCATTGACGACGGGGCTTTTTACAACTGCCGTAGCCTGTTCGCCATTAAGATACCGGACGGCGTTACCGCCATTGGCGAGTGGGCTTTTTCCAGATGCAAAAGACTGATCACGATCAATATACCGGACGGCCTTACCAGTGTCGGCAGGATAGCTTTTATAGAATGCGGTAAACTGAATCCGGAAATTCGCGACACTATCGAGAGACGCTTCGGAAAGCGGGCGTTCAAATAGGGCAGTGCCGGTGAAAATCAAGATATGCGGGCTGTTCCGGGACGAGGACATCGAATATGTGAACGAGGCGGGGCCTGACTATGCCGGTTTTGTGTTCGCGGGCGGCAGGCGGGGTGTCGATTTTAAGACGGCAGCGCGGCTGCGGCAGTCTCTGGCGGCGGGGATAGAACCTGTTGGCGTGTTTGTGAACGCCCCGATAGACGAGGTCGCGGCACTTTACGCGGACGGCGTGATAAGCCTGGCCCAGCTTCACGGCGGCGAGGACGGGGCGTACATCGCAAGCCTAAAAGAACGTTGCGGCGTGCGGATAATCAAAACCGTACTTTGTCCCCCGCAAGGAATGCCTGTCGTGCCGGTTTGCGGCGAAACGGCGGCGGACTTCCTGCTGTTCGATTCGGGCAGCGGCTCCGGCAAGGCTTTCGACTGGTCTCTGCTCGACTTTACCCGCAAAACGCCGCCGCCTGTCCGCTGGTTCCTCGCCGGCGGCATCAACCGCGACAACATCACCACGGCAATCTCGCTCAACCCGTTCTGCATCGATGTATCAAGCGGCGCTGAAAGCGGCGGCCTTAAAGACCGTGCAAAAATAAAAGAGCTTGTCGGAATCGCTTGCGGCAACTAAAAAGGCTGTGCCATATTCCGTTCATTCGCGGCGGCGGCTCATTGAGGCATATTTTCAGAAGCGGTTACTGCCTGCGCCATTGACGGGTAGACGCGCAGTTCGTTTTCTTTGACCCAGCCTTTGTAACTGCCGTACGCGAGAACCCATGTTTCAGCTTTGTCATCCTTTACAACGGGGCGGCGCTCCAGTATTTCCACAATCGAGCCTTTACGGAGAAACCCCAACGACTTGCCCTCGTCCCCGCGTTCGTCCAGGATGCGCGTGTAATTCGCGTTTACAACGCCGTAGCCTATCGTCGAGCGGGACAGGGGTCGCGTTACCGGGATTACTATCTCGTTTTGAAGCGAACTCCGCTTGCAGCCGTACAGCAAAATCGCCCCGCACAGCGCAAACAGACAGAACGCCATGAAATAAACAGGACCCCTTTTTACGCTGCGCCCGGGCGTCAAGCGTCCCGTACCCGTCATTTCTCCGACTCCAGATGCCGTTTTATTCCGGCAAGCAGTTTCATATCGGACGGCGTAAAATCCATAGCCTCGATCTCATCGCAGTCCGCCCATCGCCATTCCGTATGCTCGCTAAGAGTGAAATTCCGCGAAAATAACTTTACCTCGAAAGCCTTTAGCAGTCTTCGCCGTCCCTTGTTTTCGAATTCGGCCTCCGCAAGCTGTCCGCGGACATCCGCCCCCGCGCCGAATTCTTCAAGAAATTCTCGGACAAGCGCCTGCTCGCAGGTCTCCCCGTCCTCGACCTTTCCGCCCGGAAATTCCCATTTTCCGCCCATGTCTCCGCCCTCCGCGCGACGGGCAACAAACAGCTTCCCGTCCTGCACGGCGATCCCCGCAACAGAAATATCCATAAAAAAAATGTAGCACGCGCGCTCAAGTTAGAGAATAGGGGTAGCGCCGCCTTTTGCAATTCAGATTTCGAACGCATATACGGCACTGTTTGCCGGCTAATATAATGAAGGATGAGCAGTGATGCCGCCGATAGGCGATTGTTAGTTGGCTGGGTAGGCGGGCTTTTGTACGAATGAGGAATGGCATCGAGTGGAAATTACGAGTCGGCCTTGGGGTCGTCATTGCGAGCCCTAAGGGTCGCCCCGAAAGCTACGCTTTCGGCATGGGAAGAGAGCGATGACACGGATCCAAAACTTCCACCGGCGAAGCAATCCAATCCAATGTCAGGACTGTCCGTCTGGATTTGCTTCGCTCGGCAATTTGCCGCTTGCTCGCAATGACGGCCTTGATGGGAGGGGTTGAAAAGAGGGCTTTTGGAGGGAGATATAATAACTAAACTGTAGGCTTTCACCCATGAGAACGGTAGGACGGCGCGGTCAGCGTCTGTACATCCCTCTTTTTACACAAGCTTTATGGGAAATATTACGGACATAAAGAAGAGGCAATATTCCCTCTTGACAGAAATTCGCGCTTATGCAATACTGAAAACGCTTAAGGGAATGGCTTGCCGGTACAGGGTTTGAAAATCCTTTTGACAGGTTGATATTCGCTTAAGTCCGGTTGCTGTGGCAGCCTGATACATATATATTCTAGAAAGATGCGGACAGGAAGTCCGTATTTTAAGAGTTGAAGCTCGATTACTCGCTTGAAGGCATAATTTTGCCTTGCGGTACAGTAGTCGGGCTTTTTTATTCGAAAGAGATTGCAGGGGGTATCTATTTTGGCAGGAGGAATATGAAAACAAAAAAAACAATTGACAGTGCCGTGAAAAAGATTGGAGCTTACTGGGATGAGCGATCTTCGACATTTGACGCTGAACATGACACGGAAGACAGGAACGCCTGGGAATCCGCGTTGGAAAAACTTTTAGGCAAAGACAGGAGTAAAACAGTCCTCGATCTGGGAACAGGCACCGGTTTTCTTGCAAATATGACCGCACGTATGGGATATCCGTCAATAGGGATAGATGTATCGCAGAAAATGATGCGTCTTGCCATTGTTCATGCGGCGGAGTGTGGCTCAAACGCTGTTTTTATGCGAGGCAATGTATTGGAACTTCCATTTATGGATGAAACGGTGGATTTTATCGTCAATTCCCGCCTGCTGTGGACTATGCTTACGCCGGATTCGTGCGTCAAAGAATGGCTTAGAGCAGTAAAACCCGGCGGCAGTATTTATTGTTTCAACAGAATGAAAGAGGGCGTAGGCATTGTGTCCAACAACAGTGATCCTGTTTATCGTGACGAAGAAGTGCGCGACTTGCTCGCTATACAAAATGCCCGGATGGACGAACTTATCATTCTGTTTGAACGGAACGGACTGGATCAAGTCAGGCTTGAAAAACTGCCCGGCCTAACCCGTCCGGAATTTGATTATGATCCATGGTTTGTTCTGGCAGGCTCAAAACCTGCGGCTTAAATATCATCAAATTAGGTCAATTTAGCTGGCCTTAACATTAAACGCCGAAGGCGTTTTTAGGCGCTTTTTAGGAGGAATATTTTATGAAAAAGACATTTTTTGTTATGTTGGTTTTTGTGTCTTTGCTCACTGTGGGCTGTTCGAGAACCCGTACAGTGCTTTCCGTGCCGCCGGGCGAAGAAAAAGTTCTGCGAATAGCGTACCCCGATACGTTGACAACACTGGATATTGTAAACGGTTCCGCCGCTACCATGCTGTTGGAAATTGCCGGTGTGGTTCAAACTCTTGTCGCCGTGGACTCTAATTTTATTTTGCATCCTTCTCTGGCGGTATCGTGGGAACGCGCCGACGATACAACATGGTTATTCAAACTACGAGACGATGTTATGTTCCATGACGGCACACCATTTAACGCCGAAGCTGTTAAATGGTGTTTCGACAGGAATTTAGAGGAAAACGTTTCGTTCTCGCGTACAACGGGCATAGCCTCGTCCTCTGTTATTGATGAGTATACAATTCAATTTGAAACCACGGTAAAAACCGGCGAACTTCCTGAAGCTTTGACAAATGTTGCCGCCGCTATAGTGGCAAAATCATCGTTGGACGCTTCAGGAGAATTCGTCCGCGCCGTAGGAACCGGCTACTTTATGCAGGATGATTTTGATGTTTCCCGCGGTATATTCTCCTGTATACCTTACGGCGGGTATTGGGAAAAAGACGTAAACTCGAGCGTTTCCAAAAGAATTGTTTACAGCATGACTGATTCTTCTACCCGCTCTTTAGCAGCGCAAAGCGGTGAAATTGATATAGCGTCGGATGTGCCTTTCAGCGACATTTCGAGCCTGTCAAACGCAAAAGGAGTGCGCGTAGAAAAATTCTACACTGCCCGGACGTACTTCTTTAGTTATAATCTTAACAAGGAATATCTTAAAGATACAAATGTAAGAAAGGCGCTTGTCTATGCTATTAACAAAAAAGAAATAGTGAATGACGTGTTACTTGGCGTGGGACAGGTTCCCAAAGGCATTTATATGGACGGCATGCCATGGTCAAATAGCGATGTTGACACCTATGAATACGATGTTGAAAAAGCGAAATCACTGCTTGCCGGAGCAGGATTTCGGGACAGCGACGGGGACGGATTTTTGGACAAGGACGGCAAACGGCTTTCACTGCGCATAATAACCGGGTCGCGCCGTCCTGGGAATTCGCTGATAACGCAAGCGGTTCAGGGATATTTTGCGGCTATAGGAGTCGAGGCGCAGGTTGCCGTGCTTGACGGCAACGCTTCAAACGAAGCCATAAAAAATAATGAATACGATTTGAATTTAAGCTCCGCCGCAACCGCGTACATTCCGTCGGCATCATATTACTTGTATCAATATTATCATTCAGACAGTGTTAACGCGAAGAATATCGCTTACGCAAATCCCGAATTGGACAGGCTAATCGATCAGTGCAGGGGAACAATCGCGTCAGAGGAAAAATACGATTTAAGCAAACGCGCTCAGGCTGTCGCACAAAACGATGTCGCCGTCTATACCGTAGCGCTTTATGGCGCCGTATTCGTGCTTTCGGACAGGATAAAAAATTTCAGCTACAGCGCGGCTGTTCATGATTTTATTGTACCGTATAGCGCCGATTTAAACTGAGTTAGGCTATGTAACGGCATGGCAAAATATCTCGTAAAAAGACTCGGTACAGCGCTTCTTGTTTTATGGCTTGTAGGCACGATGACTTATTTTACTTTACACGTTACACCGGGCGATATGGCGAACGCTATAGTTATAGCGGTATGGGGGGAAGAATCAGTAACGGAAGAAACGCTTTCTAGAGTACGCTCAAAATTTAATCTGGAACGGCCGGTATACGTTCAATACGCGGATTGGATGATAAACGTTTTCCAAGGCAGGCTTGGAACTTCGTATAAATACAACAAACCGGTAAGTTATATGCTTTCAATACGCCTTCCAAATACGCTGCTTCTTGGCTTTACCGCGTTTTTAATTTCCGCTTTAATTTCGATTCCCGGAGGCGTAGCAAGCGCTCTTAACCATAACCGGTTTTTTGATCATGCGAGCAGGATTATAACGCTTTTTTTATCGTCATTCCCGTCTTTCTGGGTAGCGTTGATTATGATAATTGTTTTCTCTATACACTTAAGAATTCTGCCGGTAAGCGGAATGAATGGCATAAAGAGCATAGTCCTGCCGGCTCTTACGTTGTCAATAGGCATGACCGCTACAACAACAAGAATGATGCGGTCAAGCATGCTGGATGTTCTTGGCCAAGATTACATACTCACTGCGCAGGCAAAGGGATTAAAAAAAGCGGTCATCATCAGACGCCACGCTTTCAGAAACGCTTTTCCGCCTATTATAACGGTGATGGGGCTGCAAATAGGACATATTCTTGGCGGTGCCGTGGTCATCGAAAATATTTTTTCATGGCCCGGGGTTGGTGAGCTTTTTATTTCCTCTCTCAATGCAAAAGATGTCCCTATGATTGAAGGCTGCGTTATCGTTATTGCGTTCGGTTACGCTATTATTAATGTTATTGTTGATATTATCTATGTTTTTGTCGATCCTAGAATCAAATTTTCAGGCGGAGGGAAGTAATGCCAAAGCTTTTGTTCAAACCTTTCCTGATTGCGGGGAAAAAAATATCCATGCTTACACTGGGAATTATTCTTTCGAGTCTCATGCTTCTTACCGCGTTGTTCGCCCCGCTGATTGAACCGCATGATCCTGTGAAGATGACGCTTGCGGATAAATTCATTGCCCCTAACGCGCTGCATATTTTTGGAACCGATAACATGGGGCGAGACGTTTTTAGCCGGGTTGTGGAAGGTTCGCGTGTGTCTCTTGCCTCGGCGTTTATTGTTGTTTTGATAAGCGGCATCTTCGGTTTGCTGGCAGGCATGGTGTCTGGTTTCGCCGGAGGCGCGGTCGACATGGTTTTTATGCGCGCTGTTGATGTGTTGCTTGCTTTTCCGACCATTGTATTCGCGCTGGCTATTTCAACCGTCCTTGGCATGGGGCCTATGAATCTAATTATAGCCATTTGCTGCATACATTGGACCGTCTATGCCCGTATTACGCGCGGCGAGGTAATAATCCTTAAAAATGTTGAGTATATAGATGCGGCATGGGCTATTGGAAACAGGGGGATTCAGATTATTTTTAAATATTTCCTTCCTAATATTGTTTCAAAAATAGTGATAATGATGTCCCTTAATATAGGCGGGATTATCTTGTACTGTTCGGCACTGAGTTTTCTTGGTATCGGAGCGCAGCCGCCTTCGCCGGATTGGGGCGCAATGATCAGCGAAGGCAAAGAGTATATGCGGTACGCTCCGTGGATGGCATTCTTCCCGGGACTAGCGATTGCGGTTTCGGCGCTGGCTTTCAATATGCTTGGCGATGGGATCAGAGACATTCTTGATCCTAGAATGAGAGATGCCGCAAATATAGAGTAAATGGATATGGCGCCGTTATTGCAGATAGAGAATTTAAATCTGGATTTTGTTATCAATCGTGAAAAGATTCATATACTGAATCGGGTTTCTCTGGAAATTTACCCGCACGAAGTTCTCGCGCTGATAGGCGAAACCGGTTGCGGAAAATCGGTGACAGGAAACGCCGTCCTAAGACTTATGCAAAACAATGTCCTCATGGAAGGCAGCGTACGTTACAAAGGCCGTGACATATACGCTATGAGCGAGGAAGAATTCCGCTTGCTACGCGGCAGGGAAATCGCGGCGATTCCCCAAAGTCCGGGGACGGCCCTTAATCCGCTGATGAAAATAGGCTTTCAGGCAAGCGAAGCGGCAATCGGCGCGAAAGTGGAAAAGGATAATAAAACCGCGGCCTTTCTTGTACGGCGCATATTTAGAAAACTCGGATTGCCGGACAACGATCATTTTTTCCAAAGTTACCCATGGAGTTTAAGCGGAGGTATGTGCCAAAGAGCGCTGATATCAATAGGAATTATAGCAAAGCCAAACCTGCTGATAGTGGATGAGCCGACCAAAGCGATTGACTGGGCTCTCAGACGAGAGGCGGTGGAACTGCTCGGAAAGCTCAGGCTGGAAACAGGCTCCTCGATGCTTTTTATTACACATGATATTTCAGCAGCCCGCCATATAGCGGATAGAATTGCGGTAATGTACTGCGGCGAAATAGTAGAAACCGGACTCGCTGAGGAAGTTATCAATAATCCGTTGCATCCATACACCATAGGCTTGATGAACGCACAGCCATCCCGCGGTTTTCACTGTATCAATGGATTTATGCCTTCTTTCAGGCAACTTCCCCCGGGATGCCGGTTCAGCAATCGCTGTGAATACGCGGATGCCCGCTGCAAAACGCATGAGCCTGAAACAAGCGTTTCTGATAAGGAGCATAAAGTAAAATGCCTGCGGGGAAAACAATATGCATAACGTTATCCTTGAAATCGCTAATCTTAGCAAGCGCTACTATACCGGTCTTTGGGAAAGACAGGCAGTTGACGCGGTTTGCGATATTAGTTTCACCGTCCAAAAAGGCGATATATTTGGTTTGATAGGCGGAAGCGGATGCGGAAAAACAAGCGTCATAAAGATGGCGTTAGGGCTTTCACGGCCAAGCGGGGGAACAGTGCTCTATAAAGGCAAAGACCTTGTCACGGCAACGCGCAAAGAATGGTATTTTTTACGTAAAGAAATTCAGGCTGTATTTCAACATCCTCAAATGACATTCAATCCTCGCCGGAATATTTACTTTGCCTGCGCTGAACCGGTGCGGCTTTACGGTCTTGCCCATGGCAAAAGGGATGAGGAACGTTTTGTTTTCAACATGATAGAAAAGGTCGGCATTTCGCGGGATCAGCTAAAAAAATTTCCGCACGAACTTTCCGGCGGACAGGCGCAACGCCTGTCAATTATCAGAGCCGTTTCCCTGAATCCGGAACTTCTTGTCTGTGATGAACCGACCTCGATGCTGGATGTTTCAGTTCAGGCGCAAATACTTCAACTTTTGTGGAATATTCATAAAGAAAGGCGCATGACTATGCTCTTTATCTCCCACGATCTGGATGTCGTACAGGCTTTTTGTACCCATGTCGCCGTCATGCGCCAAGGAAAAATAGTTGAGTCAGGCCCGGTACACAAAGTATTTGAAACTCCTCAGCATGAATATACCAGATACCTGATTAGCTCCCGCCTTTGATATCAAACCGCAAGCGGTTTAATCATGGGTGTCAGTCACTTTTCGCCGGTCAAGCGCCACCGCGTCGCTAGTCCGTAAGACGCCAAACCCGACCCACGAGCAAATGAGGAGTGAAGAATGGTGTCGCGTTCTGGTTTAAAGTTGTCACATGAGGAGAGGAAACGTGAAAGAAGCGGTACGATACGGAGAGGCGTTTAAGCTGAGGTTTGTAGAGGATATAGCCGGGGGGAAGTATACGAGCGTCGAGGAGGCGAGGCGCAAGAACGGGATTAGTGGATTCTCGACGGTTAGCGAGCGGCTAAAGCGGTACGGGCGGGAAGATATACTGCCCAAAATGATAAAGGCGGGAACGATGAACGGGATAGACGAGATGCGGGCGGCCCGGAGCAGGATACGGGAACCGGGAGCGGCC
>JAIRSQ010000211.1 GCA_031255395.1 Spirochaetaceae bacterium
GTTGTGGAACATACCCAGGTTATAGTTAAATAGTTATTAGGAGAGCCTGTTCCAAAACTGAAGTTTTGGAACAAGTTAAGGAGATATTATGATTAAAATTGCCACAATCGCCGGATCGGACGCTTCCGGCGGAGCCGGTCTCGAGGCGGATTTAAAAACGTTCGGAGAGTACGGGCTTTACGGAATGGCCGCGGTGACCGTTGTCGCCACGATGGATCCGAAAAGGAATTGGGCGCACAGCGTGTTCCCGCTGGAAGAAAACGCGCTAAAGGCGCAATTGGAGACGGTATTCAACGGAGCGGGCGTTTCCGCCGTAAAATCCGGAATGCTTGGCACGTTCTACGCGGTTGAACTGGCCGCTCGCTATATCAGCGACAGCAAGACAAAAAACTATGTGCTCGATCCCGTGATGGTGTGCAAGGGAAACGACGAAGCGCTCAATCCTGAACTGAACGCCTCCGTAGAGCGAAACCTGCTCCCGCTTGCCGCCGTAACTACGCCGAATCTGTTCGAGGCGGGACAGCTTTCAGGCATAAAAAACATTTCGAACATCGAACAGATGAAAGAGGCCGCCCGCATAATTCATGATAAGGGCGCGGCCTTCGTGTTCGTAAAGGGCGGTTCTAAACTGCCCGGCGCGGTAACGGCTGTCGATATTTTGTATGACGGCAAAACTTTTACGCCGTTCGAAGCTCCGCTCATAAAAACGGACTGGACGCACGGAGCCGGATGTACCTCCTCTGCCGCCATAGCCGCAGGCTTGGCGCGAGGGCTACCTGTTCACGACGCTGTTGCCCTAGCGAAAAAATTCATAACGCAAAGCCTTTCCGCAAGTTTCGCCTTAAACCGGTGGGTAGGGCCAGGAAATCCTTGCGCCTGGAGGCAGGGGACGCTGTTCGGCTAACCGCTTTCAAAAAGGGCTGGAAACAAGATGTCCGCTCCGTATATAATCGGGTTATGGGAACATCGGTAGACTTTGCCGTTAAAAATACGGAAAAACTTAAAGAGCCGTCGGATTTTAAGGTTGTGCTTTTGAATGACAACTATACTTCCATGGATTTTGTCATTGATGTACTCGTACTCATCTTCAACAAAAACGAGGCGGAGGCCGAGCGCATCATGATGGACGTGCATCGCAAGGGACGCGGCGTTGTCGGCTCGTACGCTCTCGACATCGCGCGCACGAAGGCGGAGCAGGTTCACGCCCTTGCGGTGCAAAACGAATTTCCGCTTCGGTGCGTTATCGAGCCAGCATAGGCGGCGGACGCGGCGAATTCGGGACGTCTGTCAAAATATTTTGGAGGGGTTATGAAACTTAGCAGACACGTTCAGGCCATAATGAACGCCGCGTATACCGAAGCGCGTTTGCGGCATCACGAGTATTTGACGCCTGAACATATTTTATACGCTGCGCTCAATTTTGAAGAGGTCAAAGGCGTTTTGAACGCCTGCGGCGCGAACGTGAGCCAGTTGAAGAACGGCATGGAGAGCTTTTTTGAAAGCAAGATCCCCGTAAACGACAAGGAGCCGACACAAACTGTCGGATTTAACAGCGTGTTGGAACGGGCGGTAATGCAGACCCGCTCGTCCCAGCGGGAAACCCTTGATGTCGCCGATATTTTAGTCTCGCTGTACGACGAGGTGCAGAATTTTTGCGGCTACTTCCTACGAAAATCCGGCGTCGAACGGCTTGAACTGTTAAAAACGCTGTCATCGTACGGCCCTGATGTCGAAGACTCCGCCGCTTCGGACTTTGTCCGAAACGGCACGAACATCGGCGCGCACGGGACGGACGGTGCGGACGAAGACGCAAGGGCAAAATCCCCCAAAAAGAGCGCTCTAGACCGTTTTGCGACCGACCTTACCGCGCTTGCCCGCGAAGGGCGGCTCGACCCCGTGATAGGGCGCGCGGACGAGATTGAGCGCACCGTGCAGGTGCTATGCCGCAGAACAAAGAACAACCCCGTCCATGTGGGCGATTCGGGCGTTGGCAAAACAGCGATTACCGAAGGACTTGCCACGCTAATAGCCGCCGAAAAGGTGCCGCCGCCTCTTCAAAACTGTCGCGTTTACTCGCTTGACATGGGTGCATTGGTTGCCGGCACTCGCTATCGCGGCGATTTTGAAGCTCGCGTCAAAATCGTCATTGACGAAATTCTTAAAAAAGAGAAGGCCATCCTGTTTGTGGACGAGATTCACATGATGGTGGGCGCGGGTGCCGCTTCAGGCGGGGCTATGGACGCCTCGAATCTGCTTAAACCTGCCCTCGCTGGCGGCAAGCTGCGCTGCATAGGGTCAACGACCCACGAAGAATTCAACAGGCATATCGAAAAAGACAGGGCTCTTTCGCGGCGTTTTCAAAAAATAGATATAGACGAGCCGTCCGAAGAAGATGCCGTGAAAATTTTGCGGGGCGTAAAGTCCAAGTACGAAGATTACCACAATGTCGCGTACACGGACGAGGCGCTGCGCGCGGCGGTAAAACTGTCTGCCCAGTACATTACCGAACGCCGCCTGCCGGACAAGGCCATCGACGTGATAGACGAGGCGGGGGCTTTCGCCCGTATCGGCGCGTGGAAGGACAGCCTGAAAACTGAAACGCCCGCGTCCGGAAAAACGCCTGTAAAGACGGCCGCTCCGGATAATTGGGAAAAAATACGGGCCGCTCAGGACGCTCTCGCTTCGGAATGCGATTACGAGTGTCCTGAAATCGACGATATTTTGACTGTCGACGAAAACGCGCCGCCGTCTTTAAGAAAAGACGGCGGCGCGGAAATTCGCTTCGGAACGGAAGGCACGGTTCAGGACGCGGAGTCGGTAACGATAGACCTGCCGCAGATAGAAACCGTCGTGGCGCGTATCGCCCGAATCGCGGAAAAAACGGTCGGCGAAAGCGAGCGGGACAAGCTCCGCTACATGGAAGCCAAGCTCAAAAGCCGCGTGTTCGGGCAAGACAGGGCGGTAAGTGTCGTTACAAAAGCGGTAAAACAGAGCCGCGCCGGCTTCCGCGCCCCCGGAAAACCGGTGGCTAACCTCCTTTTTGCCGGCCCCACGGGAGTTGGCAAGACGGAATTGGCGCGCTCTCTTGCCGATCTGCTGGGAGTGCCGGTGTTGCGCTTCGATATGAGCGAATATCAGGAAAAACATACAGTTTCGCGTCTTATCGGATCGCCGCCCGGCTATGTCGGCTACGAGGAGGGCGGCCTCTTGACGGACGCCGTGCGCAAACAGCCTCGTTGCGTGCTGCTGCTCGACGAGATCGAAAAGGCGCATGGCGATATTTTCAATTTGCTGCTTCAGATCATGGACTACGCTACGCTGACGGACAACAACGGCCGCAAGGCGGATTTCCGTAACGCCGTGCTTATTATGACGAGCAACGCGGGAGCGAGAGAGATAGGCAAACCGCTGATAGGCTTTGGCGAGCGCGTGGTCGGACACGACAGCGCCGTAAAAGACGCTGTGGAAAAAATATTTACGCCGGAATTCCGAGGCAGGCTGGACGCGGTTGTGCGGTTTGACCACCTTTCGGAAGAGGTGATGGTTTCTATCATCGAAAAAGAACTTGATCTCTTTAAGGCGCAGCTTTCCGAAAAGAACGTTACCGTTAGCGTTAGCGAGGCCTGCATAGCGCGGCTTGCAAAAGAGGGCTATTCAAAGGAGGCGGGCGCAAGAAACGCGGGCCGCCTTATAGAGGAAAAGATAAAGTCTTTCTT
>JAIRSQ010000037.1 GCA_031255395.1 Spirochaetaceae bacterium
ATGTTTGTCGGCGTGGGCGCAAGCCGCGTCCGCGACCTGTTCGAGCAGGGACGGCGGAACAGCCCGTGCATCATATTCATCGACGAGCTTGACGCGGTCGGCAGGGTGCGCGGGGCCGGTTACGGCGGCGGCCACGACGAGCGCGAGCAGACGCTGAACCAAATGCTTGTCGAGATGGACGGTTTTGATCCCAAGGACGGCGTAATCATTCTTGCCGCGACCAACCGCCCGGACGTTCTCGACCCGGCACTGCTCCGTCCCGGACGCTTCGACCGGCAAGTTGTCGTGGCGATGCCCGACATAAACGAGCGCGAGGCCATCCTTAAAATCCATTCCGACAAGGTAACGCTCTCCGATTCTGTCGACATTTCCCGCCTCGCACGGGCCACCCCCGGCATGAGCGGGGCCGATATTTCCAATCTTGTGAACGAGGCGGCGTTGCTTGCCGCCCGGAAGGACAAGGAATCGGTCGAAATGACGGATTTCGAGGAGGCTCGCGACAAAATTCTGATGGGAACGGCCAGAAAATCCCTTGCGGTCTCCGAAAAAGAACGAAAAATGACAGCTTTTCACGAGGCCGGCCACGCCCTGTTGCACTATTTCTTGAAAAACGCCGATCCGTTGCATAAGGTTACGATAATTCCGCACGGCAGAGCGCTAGGCATGGCTTTGTCGTTGCCGGAACAGGATAACTACGCGCATACCCGCTCGTGGCTTGTCGACCGCATAGTGATATGCTACGGCGGCTGGGCCGCCGAAAAATTAGTCTTTGGCGAAACCACGACCGGCACCCAAGCCGACCTTGAACAGGCGACCGGCATGGCCCGCCAGATGGTCTGCGAATGGGGAATGTCCGAAGAACTGGGCCCCGTCGCTTACGGCCAAAAGGACGAGCCTATCTTTTTGGGCAAGGAAATAGCCCGCCACAAGGACTATTCGGACGAGACCGCCCGCAACATCGACGCGGCGGTAGCGCGCGTTCTGGACGAAGGCCGCGCCCTTGCCGAAAGCGTCCTTTCCGAAAACAGGGCATCCCTCGAAAAACTTGCCGGCTCGCTCCTTGAAAAAGAAACGCTCTCGGACGATGAAATACGCCTGTTGCTCGGCCTGCCCGCCCGCGAACAGCCGCGAGATTGACATCCGACGCTACGCAAGCGTCCTTTGCGCCCGCGCCTTTGACTATACGTGGACGCTGGCGGCCATCGCGCGAATCTGTTACACTGCCTTATGCCGCCGTTTTTTCGTAAACTGAACTCGATATACCTCCCGGGCGCGAAGGTTTCGAGATTTCTGGCAACGCTGGCGTTTTCAGGCGTCGCGTACGGCCTTTACAGGGGCGTTTTGGAAAACTACCTCGCGGAGGCGGCCCTCTTCCCTCCGTTTGAGCGCGGAATCGTGGAATTCTTTCGCGAACTCCCCGGATTTTTGGTCGTGTTCATCCTTGCGTGGATGTACCGCATGTCAGAAAACAAAATTTTCAAGATAGGCCTGTTCGTGATGACGCTTGGCATAGCGGGACTGCTGATTTCCGGCACGGGAAAAGTCATCGTGGTAGCCTTTATCGTGCTCGCGAGTTTCGGAGAACACATCATTCTGCCGCTTAAAAGCACGATAACGCTGAGCTTTGCCAGAAAAGAGACCGGCGGAGCCGCGCTCGGAGTAACGAGCGCGGTCGGGCAGTTTGGCAACATAGCCGGGTACGCCGTTGCCTCTCTGATATTCTTCATGTTCACGCGAGCGGGTTTTGCCCGCGAGGACGCGGCCAGATTCAAGGCGGTATTCCTGTTTTCCGCCGCGTTAATGGCCGTTTCCGTAGTGATAGCGCTCGCGATCAAAGAAAGTCCGGTAAAAATACGCCGCCGCAGGCTCTATTTTGCAAAAAAATTCGGAAAATACTATATGCTGGAAGTTTTTTACGGCGCCCGCAAGCAGGTTTTCCTGACATTCGCCCCCTATGTAATCATCTTGCAGTACGGCGCGGACGCGTCAATTATCTCGCTCCTCTTTGCCGTAAGCGCCGGAGTGTGCGTCATTTTCAGCCCCGTTACAGGACGCATCATCGACAAACTGGGCTACAAATTCATCATGGTAACGGACACGCTGCTGCTTGTGGCCGTCTGTTTTTTCTACGGCTTTTCGCACCGCATTTTCTCGCCGCATACCGCTTACATAGTCGTCTGCGTAAACTATGCGCTTGACGCGGTGGTATCGCTCGCGAGCATGGCAAGCAACGTGTATGTAAAAGACATAGCCGCAAACCAGGAAGAAATCACCGCGACCCTGTACACCGGCGTATCCGTAAACCACGCGATCAGCATTTTTATAGCGCTTATGGGCGGCTGGATATGGAAGGTTACGGGCATAGAGGTATTGTTTTCGATATCGGCGTTTCTCGGCCTCTTAAACAGCCTTTACGCCGCCACGATTCCGTCCCCAAAAAAACGGCGGAAAGCGCGAGGGCCGGCCGTCGATTCTTAGCGAATTGCCGGCCATGTACGGGGGAAGCTACCTGTCGCCGTAGTTGCCTTCGCGTCGCTCGCCGTTGACGCTCGGGATTTCCAGCACGATGCCGGCGTCCAGCAAGTCCGGATTTCCAGGGTCAGGGAGTTTGGAGCGGTTAGCCCTGTAAAGAACCGGCCACAGGTAGGGGTTGCCGTAAACGAGTCTGGCTATTTCCCACAAACAATCCGGGGGCCAAGTGCCGACGGTGTAGTATTTTGGGTAGACGAGGCCGCCGCCCTCGCCGGTCGCGGGAGTCGGGAGGGACTGCGGCTGGTTTGAAAAGCCCACGGATACGCTTTTCCGCACGGCCTCCGCGTCAGCTTCGGCTTTCTCGCGGGCCTCTTCCGCCTCCGCGGCCTGTTTTTGGGCGGCGGCGGCGTCAGCCTCGGCTTTTTGGCGGGCCGCTTCCGCGTCCGCGGCGCGTTTTTGGGCGGCGGCAGCGTCAGCTTCGGCCCTTTGGCGGGCCGTTTCCGCGTCGGCGGCTTGTTTCTTGGCGGGGGCTATTTCACGGTCGGCGGCGAGTTTTTGGGCGGCGGCCGCGTCGGCTTCGGCCTTTTGGCGGGCCGCTTCCGCGTCCGCGGCCTGCTTCTGCGCGGCGGCCAGCGCGGCCATGGCCGCGGCTAACGTGGCGGCTTGATCGGCGTTTTGTCCTTCGCCGCCGGCCGTTGCGGCGGTTCGCGTTGCGGGCTGCGCCGCGTTTTGGCTGTTAGCTCCGGCAGACTGCGCGTTCCGCGCGGCGTCCTGATCGGCCCGCTGCGCGCCGGCGGCGCTTTGTGCGCCCGTTTCCGTCGGCGCCGTTTCCGGCGTGCCCGAAACGGCGCCTGCACCTGCGCCTGCGACCGGCGCGGCGTTTGCGGCAGGTTCGGTTTGTGCGGACTTCTCGGCGCCGGCAGGCTCCGTCGCGCCGGCACCGCCTTCCGCCGCCGTATCGGGCGCGGCCGCGCCATTGGAAACGGCGGATTCGGCGGGCAAGGCTTCACTGTCCGCGCCGTCCGGCAGAGCCGCCGCCTCTTCGGACGGCGGACCTGCCGACGTATCGTCCAGTGTCCAGTATTCGATCACCGAGGCACAGCCTGACACCAAGGAGGCAAGAAAAACTGCAAGACAGGCGTTTAAGACGCGCTTTATTATGCTTTTCATTCCGCTGTTCCCCGCCGGCTTAACGTTTCATCGTCAGGAATAACGTAAACTTGTCGTTATCCTTGACCGCCTTTCGCAGAGACGAAATATCGTCATAGTCCGGATTGTCTTTGAAATCGAACCTGCCGGACGTGATAAGCAGCATATCCAGCGTAACGTTGGCGGTTAAGTTTACCGTAAAACCGACAGCGAACCGCGTGGACGGCAGAATTTCTTCGAACGACGTATTGTTTTGATTTAGGCTATCGTTGTCTGACGAGCTTATTGTGAACGTGTGGAGGTTAAGGCCGAAGCCGGCGTGCAGCGCGAACCTGTCCGGCAACACGGCGAACGTGCCGCCAAAATTGAGTTCCGGCCTGACGTACACTTCATTCGCGCTCGTCTTGTAATCGCCGAAATAATAATAAGCAGTCGCGCCGCTTTCCGGCTTAATAGAGTAGCTGTTTATCCGTATGTCCGCCAGGACCTTGACGCCGGCCGTGAATTTGCCGAAGTTTCCGGTGTAAAGAAAATACGGCGCTATCTCCTGCTCGAGGTTGTCGTAAACGGATTCAAACTCTTCTGTAGTTAAAGTGGTGCCAGCAGTATTATTAGTAGAAGAAGGACGGCCGGAAGTAGTATACGCCACGACATGTTTAATCTTCGCTCCGTCAGCAGGATTAACACCTTCAATCCGTTTTTTTAGGTAGTAACCGCCGCCAAAACGCACTTCGCTGGCCGGCGAACGGATGATAAAGCCCAGGTCGGCGCCGACTTTTGCCTCGTTGTACATCTGGGTGTACCCGGAAAGGAAAAGTTTCTGGGGTGTGTCATAATACTGCGGATCCGTCCCTTCCACAAACTGGTGTATGTCAAATTGAGCGGAAATTTCCGGAACTATGAAGAATTTGCCTTTAATCGGGATGCTCGCGCCGAGCGCGAACGAAGGAACCAGCGCGTTCTCGAAGGCAAACTTTTGCATATCGCTTCCGCCGACTTTCATCTTCGCGTCTTCGCCCTGCGGCTGGGCGACGGTCATCGTCTGGGAAAATCCGATTTTCAGGCCGACCCGCCAAAGTCCCAAAAATATGTTGAATTCGTTCCGGCTGTTTGCCTCGGCCGGACGCTCGCCCGAAGAAGAATTGTAGACGCCGGGGATCTCGGTGGA
>JAIRSQ010000007.1 GCA_031255395.1 Spirochaetaceae bacterium
TTTTGGGCGCATCGCCGCAAGCGGCGACCGGGCTTTCCGCTCCAATTGCTTCGCTTCGCGTTGCTACGCTACGCAATTCCGCTGCAATCCCTTGCGCGGCTAACTGCGGCCTGTTCCTGTCAAACTGCGGCCAGTATGGGCTGGCGAAGCAATCCAGCGCGGAAGCAGCCTGGGCAGACTGTGTCAAAACCCATTAGTTCTTTCATATGTAGTGGTGTTTGTTTATTTATATGGCATGACACCACTATATATAGCGGTGTCATTTTGATTTTTTGACTTTTGACACAGTCTCGGGGGTGTCCCCCGCAGAGGGGGTAGCGGAAAACGCCGTAGGCGGTTGTAGCGAGGGGGAGAGGTGGAGGTTTTGGTTTCCATGTCAGCCCCTCCTTCCATGCCAAAGGCTGCTCCGCAGTCTTTGGGGCATCCTTCCCCCCCTTGCCACTGGGCTCGCAATGACGATTCCCCGGACACCTCGCAACCCCCACTTGCCAGAGCGCCACCCCTTATCTCTTATTTATTATCTGAATCACTTGTTGTATCGCTGACAATGTGGTACATTTTTCTTATCTAATCGGCGGATGGTATCCTTTGGCGGGAAGAAGGACGAGTTACTCCGGTGTTCGTGATTTTTACAAACAGGAAATTACTGTGATGATAGATACTTTGGTTGAAATGTTTTCGTATACGTTCCTCGTGCGGGCCTTTATCGTGGGGCTTCTGGTTTCGCTGTGCGCGTCCCTGCTGGGGGTAAGCCTCGTGCTGAAGCGTTATTCCATGATCGGGGACGGCCTTTCCCACGTCGGGTTCGGCAGTCTGGCGGTGGCCACGGCAACAAACATGGCGCCGCTCGTTGTCTCGATACCCGTGGTCGTGGCGGCGGCCTTCCTGTTGCTGCGCCTGAGCGAGAATAGCAAAATCAAGGGGGATGCCGCGATAGCGATGATTTCCACTGGCGCTCTTGCCGTGGGTGTCGTCGTGATTTCGCAGACAACCGGCATGAACACCGATGTCTGCAACTATCTTTTCGGCAGCATTCTGGCGATGACAAAAAACGATGTTTACCTTTCAGTCGCCCTGTCGGTGCTGGTGCTGTTCATGTTCATCGTTTTTTACAACATAATTTTTTCAATCACGTTTGACGAAACTTTTGTCCGCTCGTGCGGGGTCAACACGGGCTTCAACAACATGGTCATCGCGCTACTAACCGCCGTTACCATCGTTTTGGGGATGCGTATGATGGGCGCACTGTTAATTTCCAGCCTGATAATCTTCCCCGCCCTTACTTCCATGCGTCTGTGCAAACGGTTCAAAACGGTAACGGTGTGCGCCGCCGTCGTGTCGGTCGTATGCTACTTTCTGGGCCTTGTGATTTCTTATGTCCGTAATATTCCCACAGGCGCGAGTGTCGTCATCCTAAATATCTTTACTTTCCTGCTTTTTTCCGGTATAAGATTTTCGGGAGTGCGCGTGAAACGCCGCCTTCAGGCGGGCAGTCCGGCGGTGGGGAATATTTAGGGCGATTGGCAATAGTGTTTCGATAATGTTTTTGTGAGGTTTTATTATGGCAAGAAGACATATTTTCCATGTAAATCTGGTTTCTTTTGTATTGGCCGTTTTCATGTTGATGGGAGTTGCCGCCTGCAAGAATAAGACCGCGCGGGCAGACAACGTTCAGCCTGAAGATACGATAAAAGCCTCAAAAACGGAAGCGGCTGACAAACCGCTCATCGAAATAAAAGAAAAAATGTTCATTACCCAGCTCAATGACATCTACCTTAACGCCGAAGAGTATATTGGCCGGCGGATAAAACTGGAGGGGCTATTCAAGACGGACTACTACACCGGCAGCATAGAGCCCTACTGTTTTGTTCTGCGTTACGGGCCGGGTTGTTGTGTTGGCGATGGGACTGCCGCCCTTGAAGTCAGATGGCCGAACGACGGCGGGACACTATACCCAGTCGAGGACGACTGGGTGGAAGCGGTCGGCGTTCTGGACTACTACGAAGAGGACGGATACCCGTACCTCTATGTGTCGCTCTCGTCCCTTACCGTGCTGGACGAACGTGGTGCGGAGCGTGTCCTAAATTAGCCTTCGGTACCTCAACATTAAACACGCCCGCCGTTTCAAGCCGCTTTTCGACCCAAAGCCTAGGTGTCGCATTTTGGTTGCCTTGACTTTTAGTAGTGATATTGGTAAAAATTGAATAAATGAGTGATTATTTAGACCCCAATAACGAGGAATTGCTCAAGGATTTTTTCAGCGAAGCACAGATGCAGGTTGACACGCTGGAACAGAATATTCTTGTGCTAGAGAGTGAGGGTGCAAACCCGGACGCCGTTGACGAGATTTTTCGGGCGGCGCATACCCTAAAGGGCGGGGCAGCCACCGTTGAGATGATGGAGCTGTCCCATTTTACTCATTTAGTAGAGGACGCGCTGGACGCGATACGCGGAAAGCAGATTGAGGTAAACGAGGATGTTGTTGATGTTCTGCTGGCGGCCATCGACATAATAAAGGCGATGCTCGGCAAGCGGATGGACGGTGATGTGTACGGGGACGACACGTCTGCCATCGAGGGGCGGCTTTTCGACCTGTTACCGGACAACGCGCCCAGCAAGAAGACGGCAAAGCAGAAAACAGCAACTGCCGCCGCCGCCGCATCGCCCGCTACGGCGGTTGCCGCGCCGCCATCTGCCGCCTCAACCGTTGCGTCCGTGACTCCTGCCGAAAACATTGAGGCGAATGATATACGCGAGATGCTGGAAGCCGCGGAGGGTGCCACGGTATACAGGCTGTCCGTAAAGTTTGACGAGAACGGCCTTATGAATACAGTCGGCGGCATTCAGGTGTATACCGCGATAAAAAGCAAGGGAACCATTCTAAAAACCGCGCCGGATTTCGACGCGCTGTACGGCGACAACTTCTTTCCGGTCGTTGACTACTATCTTGCCTCGGACGAAAGCGCGGAGGACTTACGAAACTATGTTATCCTGCCGGATGTGTCGCTGGACGCGACGGTGGTTGACATAAAAACGCTGCTTCCCTCCGGGGAAGCGGAGGTTCCGGCGGCAGCGGTCGCCACCCCTCCGGCTCCGGCTGTTCAGCCGGCGGCTCCGGCGGAAGCCCCACCCGCTAAGGCAGCCGCCGCGCCAGCCTCGCCTAAGGCCGGCAAAGAGGGGGCGGACGCGAAGAAGGCCGGCAAAGAGGCCGGTTCGATACTGCGTGTCGATTCTAAGCGTATAGACGACCTGTTAAACCTTGTTTCCGAGACAGTGATAACAAAGGCCACGTTCAACCAGATCAGCAGCCAGTTTAACGAGCTTGCGACCGAACTTCATTCCCTGGAAAGCAGATTCCGGGAGCGCGTCAAAAACCTGTTCGACACGCTGCCCGATTTCCTGGGAGATATGCAGAACGGCAGGTCTATCAAGGATATACGCAAGTCGATCAGCGACGAGTACAGCGATGTCTTTTCGCTGTTCGATATGTACGAGGCGGAG
>JAIRSQ010000027.1 GCA_031255395.1 Spirochaetaceae bacterium
CATATCATCTGAAAGTAGACGAACTCAACGCCGATGTTATCCAAAACCTGAAAAACACCTTTCACCAGAGGGAAGTAGTCATTCTGCCAAAAGACACCTATGACGAATGGGAAAAAGCGCGTCACAACGCCGCATTTACAGCGGAATTGCAGAGGCGCGTAACAGCCATTGACGAAGGCAAAGGCATCGTCAAAACAATGGCGGAACTTAGGGCCATGGAGCGTGAATGACCTGATTTTTGACCCCGATGCCTTTAGGGAATATGTGGAGTGGCAGACCGAAGACCGCAAAACCCTCAAAAAGATAAACGACCTTATTGACGACATTCAACGCAACGGTTTTATGAAAGGCATTGGCAGGCCCGAACCGCTAAAGCATATAAAAGCCTACAGCCGCCGCATTGACAACGTAAACCGCCTTATTCATACAGGTGATGAAAAGCAAAATCTGCATATCATTGCCTGCAAGGGGCATTACCATAAGTAATTCGGTAACACAGACCGTCATTGCGAGCGCTCGGCAACCTGCCGGCGAAGCAATCCGGCGCGGAGACTGTAAAGGCAGGACTGCACGGGAACGAGAACTTGACAAGTGTCAGGGAGGCGTGTTATTGTTTATCAAAAGGTCATAGAGTGGCGCTTTCTTCCGAATATGTCACTGAAAAGAGAGGTTTATGATGGAAGAACTGGATAAAATAGTCATTGGCGCTTTAAAGGAATGTACTACCAGGATGTCTATTGAAGATACTTTTAACCGATACGAAATAGCGAGTATTCAAGAACGAATCAATAAACTTAACCAATGTATGGGGGATCCGCAGACCTTTTTCTCATCTGGCAAGGTTTCTCTAGAAGAAACTTACGAGCTTACAATCCAGATGTTTCTTACCATGTCATGGAAGCTGAACAAAATCTATGAGAGAATGGGCTGGTAGCCGCGAATGTCTGAATTTTCCATTACTGACGAGAAAATCGCCCATATTTCCGATCAATTCCGGGTTGAGAAATCCTATGTAGAGACTGTTTTTGGGATTTTTTCCAAAGTCATTGGCGGAATGAAAAATCAGTATTTGGCGCATATTATCCGTTGCATGGAGTCGTATATCCGGCGAAAAACGGATAATCCAATGTTTCAGATAAACACCTTCCCGTTGGCTCCTGATTCCCCGGTATTAAACGTGGGATGTGCCCAGTATTATCCCAAACGGTACTTCTCAATATTTTTTCATCCCCGCATGGAGGAGAAGCAGCTTCGCGTTTGCCTGGCTCATGAACTGGGCCATCTTTTTATTATCGAATTATTGAATGAAGAGAAAAGCGCCGAATCAAAACCTTTCGATGAAACAACGCTAACGGAGCCGCTTTCATCCATTTTTGGCATATTTACCATTATGGACAAGAATCTTTTTTACGAAGAAACCGCTCCAAAATTCAATCACCGTTCATGGGAAGAACTTGTACAAGCCTTTGTTCACTTGCAGGATAAAACAATTAACTAGGTAGCGATTGCCGTCATTGCGAACATCCCGCCTCGTCATTGCCATGCGTGCCGTCCTGTTATGATAAGCGATAACTTAAAAAAGAAGACCCTGCGCCGGTCAACAAAATTGACCGGCGCAGGGCGTAAAATTAGCGGTTCTCTTGCACGTCTTACTCTACGCGCTACTTTCCAGCTTCCGGCAACACCGTCCATGGCTCTGACGGACGATCGTGCAGGAACGGGCGCAGATGCTCAAATTGGGGGTGCTTCTTTAGGAAGTCCCTCACAGACCACGCTGCGCCGCAACTGCTGCCCCAGCGGGCGTGAAGCTGTAAGCGCGTAGCGAGATCCGAGTCAATGCCCATCCCGTCAATCGTGCCTCTGGGCTGATACGGTTTTGGGCGCGACGGATCGGACATATACTCCCGTTTGTCTAAATCGTAGTGAGAACAGACAGTGCGGCTGTTGCCGTTGGTTTCAGTCTCATTGTAGACATCATAGTGGTCAGCGATTATCTTTTCGCCTGTTTGAAGATTGATGCCTTTTTTCTCGCCGTACTTCTCTATTAACTGCGTCAGACGCACGCGTCTTGCGCCTTGGTGGCGGCGAATGTCATCTCCGCCGTCATTGGAGCATTCCAGATGCACGATGGGCGGATATTTAGGATAGTTCGCGCCGAAGAAATAAGGCTTTTCGTCATCGGCCTTCTTGTGGGTAACGTTATAGAATTCCAGCCCCTCTTCAAATTCCCAGATTGAGTTGTCGCGGTAATCCGCAAGCATCCATGTGTTGGCGCAGTCACCGCTCTCGCCGGTACGCATAATATTGACGAAAGAAGTGCCGTCGCCTTCGTCATTGATTGACGTGAAATGCTGAACGGCACGGCGGATGCGGTCAAATTCGGGAATGCCGTCTTTGTTGTAGCGATTGAACCCGCCGATTGTCGTTTCCGTAATCGCCACGCGATCATGATTGTCCTTGCCGACCTTCACAACGTAGAAATCCGCTATGGAATGAACATATCCGATTTGAGTCTGCATGGTAAAGGCATGCCCTTTATCAGGGGTGATTGCCGCGATAACATTGGAGTAACCGCTTGCCTCGAACACGTTAAACGAGTTGTGATACATTACCGGTTTGCCATCGGTCGTGTAACTGCCTGTGGCGACAAACGCGGAGCAGCGGTCGCGACGCGCCTTGATAGGCGGGGTCAAATGCGCCGCGCCGTTCTCGACTATCTTTGAATAGTACTGGTACGCGCGATTCGCGTCAAACGCATAGCCTGACCATCCCTCCATCCAGTTGAGCAGTACGATGTCCCAGAGGTCGTAGCTAGTTCGGAGAATGTTGTTTACACCCAACGCTATGGCGTTCATTTCCTCGACAATTTCGGCGGACAGTTTGCCGTCCGCGAGCCGTTTGACATCGTGGCGGGCATACTTGTAGTCAACTCCCACGCACGCCCAGACATATAGGCGGGATTCCTCAATGTAGCTGCGGATTTCCTCCGCAAGCATTACCCCGTGGTCGTAACCGATCTGAACATTCGTGCCCTTCAAATCTAATACGTACCACCCGTCTTTGCACCGGCAACTTCCGCCGTTTTGAGCGCGTTCCGTGCGCTTGCGTGAATCAAATACCATAATCGCATACTCCTTTCATCTATAAAAATATGAGCTTTTATTATACGCTTGATGTCATGCAATGTAAAGAAGCGACGTTGGCTTATTCTGCCTATTTCATGCCGTTATCCTAATTTCTCCACAATGCGGATCGTTTTGTCGTCATAAGAGAACACAAAACGATTGTCATTTAACACATTATGCATATTGTAAAACCATTCCGTTTTGCCCAAAAATCCGGCCTCGCGCAATAATCGTCTAAATTTTTCGGATTTGGCGTTATACGGAATTCCCATTTTTGATTTAATGTAATCATAGATAATATCTGCCAGTGATGAGTTATCCGTTATTCTGACAAAAGCTCCCGCTATGCGATAGGGCGATTGCCCTGAAAATGAAAAAACAGGCTTATAACCGGTTTCATAACGGTATTTTATAACCTCTTGCAACAGCAACAAAGTCCAAGGCAAGCCTATTGGAAGCCGTGGCAATTTGTCAAACCAGCCGCTGTCAATATTTCTGGGAATGATATAATGAGCGTCCGCAAACAACTCGTCAAGCAAAGCCGTTATTTTTTTTATATCAGATTCATTTAACATCAGGCTGTCCGACAAAATATATGTTTTCTCGTCATAGAAATAAAATGTAGCGTCTTTTTTATTATGAATATAGTTAATGATTATATTCTTTTTTATTCTTAGCTGCGCAAGGAATTTCTCGCATTCTTTACGATGAATTATACCGCCATTTTGCCTTGAAAGATTGATCAGTACCCCCTTATTGCTTTTGGAATAGTCAGGTTCTTTCTCATAGACGTGCAAGCCTTCGGCAAAAGTAAAATTATATCCGCGGTATTTTTCTTTGGAAAACAAGTGCCTTGTTAAGGCATATATCCTTTTTTCCGCGTTAAAACAGTTAGCGTCCATAAGCGCGGGCATGGCAGTAAGTGCCGATTCAAACAAGACGCGCCTGTTGGCATAACCGTAAAAA
The DNA here is from genome assembly GCA_031255395.1 of Spirochaetaceae bacterium. Lineage (GTDB taxonomy): Bacteria > Spirochaetota > Spirochaetia > Treponematales > Breznakiellaceae > JAIRMY01. The sequence continues at coordinate 4,092 of JAIRSQ010000027.1, forward strand.
TGTTTAAAATGCTTCCCCAGTATTTTTAGTAATGTGTCAGCTACGGTTTTAATATCCGTTATTGAACTTTTAAGGATATAAGCGTCATCTTCAATTTCAACGATATTATTATCCGATTGGATAATTTTTTTCAGGGTACTGGCAGATACCCTTATATCGATATTATTGTACAGATCTTCGATTGCGCTTGGCTTTAAGCGTTTTGTCGATAAAAATGTTTCAATATCAAGCAATATTTTTTTATGATTTTCTTTTAATACGAATTTTTTCTCAGGAGCCTTATATTTATAAAGAGAAAAATCAATATCCTCGCCGGCCTTATAAAAAGCTCTAATGTCGTTATTGTATAAATATTTTTTGCTTATCCGTCCTGACTTAAGAATGTATATTAACTGGTCGGTATAAACAAAGCCTGCTAAAAACTCTTTAAGCGCGGATAACGGCATAATCGAACCGCTACCGGTCTCCAAAAAGAACAAGCCCAATATATCAAAAGGCAAATCGTTTAAAAATAAAACCAATACGCCAAAACTTTTTGACTCAATCTGGCGTATTCTTTCTCTTGTTAAGCCGCATTCTTTAGCAATATTGTGCAGTGTAAGGTCTTTAGAACGCTGTTTTAGGATTAAAAATGAATCTTTATACTTGGCGTCGTTATATACAGCGTCAAATATGTTTTGTATTTTTAGTATAAAATCTAAAGATAAAAATCTGTTAAACAGGACGAGTTTTGACGCGACGCTGGTATTTAATGTTTCTTCAAATAATGCGGGTATATCTTTTACCTGTTTGATTCCTTGTAGCAGCGGGAGCAACGCAAGATTGTCAATATTTTCATCTTGCGAAATGGCAAAATAGCTTTCTAAATAATGCGCCTGCCTATGCGCGGGTATTTTTTGAAATGTTTCGTTTAATATGTCAAGCCTGTATTTCATTTGCTGTTGAAAAAGGGCTTTGAAATTGGCAGCGCTATTTTCATCGCCGTTTTCTGCGCCCAGAACCGGCTTTATTTGCTCAACGCTCGATAAGGCTTCCAGGATAGCCGTTTCATTTTTGCTTTTAAGCTTTGTTATTTTCGCGGCATTTAGTTTTATTATGTCGGCAATTGTAAATATTCCGACTGATCGCAAAAATTCCGATGTTTGGACAGAAATATCCAAAGAACCGACAGAGTCGCTTGGCAATAAAACTTCCGGCGTTCCAATATGCCGGCATTCAGGAGTATTTATCTGTTCATAGCAAGCGCTATTTTTTGCTGCCGCTGAAAACGCCTGTTTCAGCGCGGCTTGGCAATTAAAGACTTCTTCCCTGCTTCTTTGGCCAAGGTTTTTAAAACGGCTTAAATCGCTTTTTGTTAACGCCATAAACGCTGATACCGATTCGATACCGGCTTTAGCCAAGGCGCCATGCGATCTTTTTGAAAGGCCAATGACGGCAAGAGGAGATTTTAAAGAAACTATGTTAGGTATTTCTATTGTTGAATTGGTTGGCCGCAAGGCATATTCGCCAGGGTTTGCCTTTGAACGCTTTGAGTTTGTCATAATATCTCCAAAAACATGATATCTATTCAGAAGCCTAGCGTATTTGACTCAAATACTCTATAACGGCTAGGGCTTGTTCCGCTCCTGAGACGGGCTTTACGGTTTCATCGCGCGCGCAGGAAACGGCGTCGGCGAGCATTCCGGAAAAATAGCCTGTCAAACCCTCGAAACCGGAGCGCGCCTTTGCCAGCGAGCGAAATCTCTCTGCATAAGCGGACGGCGCGCTGTTATACACCTCGAAAACGCCGTTCCCTATAAGCAGCCTGCCCGCCTCGCAAGAAACGTCTATCTCGAAAACCAGATGATCGCGTCCTGCGCCCGTCTCAATGCAGAACGGCATCGAGGCGGGTTCTCCGTTCGGACGGAAGCCGAGAGCGTTGCCGTACAGAAAGGCCGTGCCGTCCGTAGACCGCATTGCGGCCCCGCAACGCCTCTCGTGCCGCAATGAAACGCCGCACAAAAACATGATCGCGTCAGCAAGATGCGTTCCGTCATGCCAAAGAACATCTATCAGCCGCCTGTTTTTGCCCATGAAAAGTGTTGCCTTGACAGAAAGCGTCCTGCCGAGTGTTTCATTCATCAAAATTGAGCGCGCTTCGTTGTAATCGGCGGCATAACGGCGCTCGTGATTCACGACAATACGGGTTTTGGAAGCAAGCGCGGCGATTTTGCGGGCGGAACGGAGACTGTCAGCAAGCGGTTTTTCGCAAATTACAACGGGAACTCCCATTCGGGCGGCAAGATTGCAGTAGAAAAGATGGCTGTCGGGATGAGTCGCCACGCAAAGTATCTTGCAGGAGCGCTCCGCAAGCATGGTGGCGGCGTTATCATAAACTGGAACATTCCATCGTTCGGCAAACAGCCTTCGTCTTTCGGCAGATGTGTCGGCTCCGGCTGTGAGCGTACAGTCGGGACAGGCGAAAATCGCTCCCGCGTGGGTGCAGGGTTTTTCGCGCAACGCGTCGTCCTCCAAAAGGCTTGCAATGCGTCCAAGCCCGACGATAGCCGCCGGAACAGGCCCGCCTGGCGAATCGTCCGGCAGTCCGCTATATTGCCCTATTGGCGGCGTTAAATTTTGCCCGTTTCGTGCCATTCGCGGATACGCTCGTAGGCTGAGTTTATTTTGGCTGATTTCTCAGTCGCTTTTTTCCTGTCGTTCTCGTTCAGGTTATGGCGGTCAGGGTGGTGGCGTTTCAGAAGCCGCCAGTACGCGGCCTTGCATTGCTCCGCGCTCGCGCCGAATTCCACGCCCAGTTCGGCAAAACAGCCCCGCAACTCTTCGGGAACGGGCTTAGGCGACGCTTTCCATGCCGTGCCGTCACCGGAAACCGCTCTTTCCGATCCGCTATTGCCAGCGTAAACGTTCTTCCTGCTCAAAAACTGATCGAGTTCGTCGAATGCCTGTTCTAAATCAGGGTCGCCGTAAGAACGGCGTTCGCGCCCGTCGCTCCAGTCGCCATTGCTGTTCAGGTAACTGCGAAAAACGCCGGCCAAGCGGTCAAGTATTGCCACAACAGATTATATATCATAAGAACCGTATAATTTCAACCGGTTTGTCAAGCGGGAGTACGAGCGCGAGCGCAAATTAGCTCGCTCTTGTCCGGGTATTGCATAAACCTGCAAAACCAGTAGAGTATAAAGGATGGGTATTCGCGGCGAAATTTTTTCAAATAAAGTGTTATTGCGGAATAGAAGCTACTTTTTCAACGTAAAAGAGACAAGGACAGGCGATCTATACCTCAACATTGTGGAGAGCAAGAACAGGGAAGACAGCGGTTTTGACCGCCAGTCAGTGATTCTGTTCGCGGAAGATTTACAGGAATTCCTGCAAGGTTTTGACGAAGCGTTGCGGATGCTTGAAAGATCGATTCACGAAAAACGGCGGTCCGCTTACGGAAACGGTCATGGCAGGGGCGGCGCGACCGGCGGCGCAAAAGCCCGGCAGCCGGAAGCGGGCAGGCAGTTTGGGCGGGATAAACCGTTTAGATCGGACAAGCCGCTTGGCTCGGGAAAACCTTTCGGGCAGGACAAGCCGTTTGGTTCGGGGAAACCGTTCAGATCGGGCAAGCCGTTTGGGTCAGATAAGCCGTTTGGTCATGATAAATCATCCGGCAAGCCTGGAACCGGGCGTCCGGTCAAGGTCTTTCGCAAAAAATTTTCCGACAGATGATGATCCGAAAAAAGATATAGCCGGAATTGCAAGGCGGAGGGCCGCGCAAGGCTTTTAACTCGTTGCCGGTGCCGCCTGCCGCCTCTTACGGCGGGGGCGCTCATTTTTCCGGATAAGAAAAAGTAACGCCCGCTTCGGCGCGGTAGTATATGGGCGAATTCCTCGAATTAATCATATTTAGCAGTATTTCCCCCTCAACAAACCAAGCGAAAATTTTGCTTGCTTGGGCGCGAAAACCTGCTCCCGCGAAAAAATCTTCCGTAGGCGCGTATTCTATAACATAGCCGTCCGTCATAGAACGTTCCATTTTTCGCCAGCCAAAATCAAGACGCAACCGGTATGGGACATTTTTTGAATAGATCTCTATAGAAGACTTATACCGCGTGCGGCTGGTGCGTATGTCAAAAGTTTCGGTAATCTTGCGGGTAAATTCTTTTGCCTCAAAATCAAACGTGATGAACAGGTGCGGCAGCCAAAAACCGAATTTGCCGTTGAACAGCCTTCGCGATGAGGTTCCGGCTTTGCCGTAATCGCCGCTCAAACTCGACGCTACCCCCGCATTCGCAAAAAAAACACCGGGAAATTCAAATCCGGCTCTCCCCGACAAGCCCACGGCAAGATCAAGAAATTCCATATCGAAATCGCTCACAAAGAAACCAAGACCCGCGGTCATGTTCTCGAAGCTGTAACCTACGTCTCCGGAAAATACGTATCGCCAGATAGGATCGTATTCCGCGCGGAACTTGTAATCGTACTCTATCGCGAAATCGTCCTTGAATTCCGCTGAATAAACAGGCACCAGTTTCGGCGTGAAGAACCTTCCGACCTTGCTTTCGGTATCCAGCGAGAAAGACTCGTAATCAGCGCCTCCCGAAACGGTAAAATCCCATGAACAAACCGGATGCGGACGGAAAAAGAGTATGCATAATACAAGCAACGCCTTAATTTTCATCATAGCCTGCCGCGGCGGCCAGTCTTAAGGATAATATTGACGGGATCTTCGTTTTGAACGCGTCCGCCTGTAGCGGAGTCGTAAACCGGTTCGCGGCGGGGTATTAAACCGCGCCGCAAAAATTTACAAGCGCGGCGGACTGCTAACAGTATTCCACCGTGAAACCCCTGTAAGTTCCGAGCGGCTCGCTCCAGTGTAAGTCAACATGATGAACACTGCCCGAGGGCGGTCCCATGTTAAGCCAAGAAGCGAACTTTTTCAGGTTTTCGCCGTCGCCTTCAGCGTGAATTTCCACATCGCCGCCAGGATTGTTGCGTATCCAGCCGCTGACGCCCAAACGTTTCGCTTCGGCGCAGGCGTAGTATCTAAAACCTACATTCTGAACCCGCCCGTATACAGTCGCGTCAAACGCCGCCGCTCCGGCCATACTCCTGATTGCAATCATCATCCAAACGCTCCAAGACTTCGGCGCTAAAACCTTCAAACCTAAGTCTTTCTCGAGAATTCCCGCAACCCCGTCCTTCGGGACTGCTTTTTGCCATAAAATTCCGCAACAAGGCAAGTTCGCTGTCACTATCGAGCGTTTCTTTCAGGGCGGCTGTCGCTACGGCGCGACAAATGCCCTTTCCATAAAGGCTCGCCAGAAGCTGCCGAGGGGATACGGCCTTATGTTTTATACGTCCTTCTATCCATAGGCGGGCATAACGCGAGTCATCCAAAATTCCAGCCTCCGCCAGCGTATCGAGAGCGGAATTCACATCCGCCCTGCCATGCCCTTTTTTTTGAAGTTTTAACGAGAGACCCGCTCGAAACTGTTCGGCGCGAGCCGCAAGACGAAAGGCGTCCCTAAGAACCGCCCGTCCGCTGCCCGCTCCCTTCTGCGAGTCGTAGCTTTCAGCATACGCGCCCCTCTCCGCTCCGCTTTTTTGAGTGTCTAAGATTCCATGTGCCTTGCCGCTTTCAATACCCGCGCCCCTCCTCGCTTTGCTTTTTCAGCGTCTATAATTCTATGCGCCCTGCCGCTTTCAGCATACGCGCCCCTCCCCGCTTTGCCTTTTCCAGCGTATATGCCGCTATGCGCCCCTTCGTTTTCAGCGCCTTAGGCACCGTTTGGGCGGACGGCAACGGGTTTAACGTTTGGAAAACTGGAAACGCTTGCGCGCTCCGGCCTGCCCGTATTTTTTGCGTTCGACCATGCGGCTATCGCGGGTAAGGAAACCGTTACCGCGCAGACTCGTATAGTTAGTCTCGTCAACCTGGCACAAGGCACGGGCAAGCCCGTGCCTGCAAGCTCCGGCCTGTCCGCTTATGCCGCCGCCGTACACATTGATCACTACATCGAATTTATTTTCTCCGGCTACCACTGTCAGCGGCGACCTAACAACATTGACATGTTCGGTCTGCGGAAAATATTCGTTCAAACCCTTTCCGTTTACGGTAACCTTCCCGCTACCCTCGCGCACATAGACACGCGCCACGGAAGTCTTTCTTCTGCCGGTTCCTATACCAAGGTTCCTAACCACGATACACCTCTTATAGTTTGAATTGACTAAAAATCAATTTTTTCAGGATTCTGCGCGGCGTGCGGATGTTCGCAGTCCGCGTAGATTTTGATGTTGGTAAAGATTTTCCTGCCAAGCGGTCCTTTCGGCAACATTCCGCGGATAGCCGCTTCCAGCGGCGCGACAGGACGCTTTTCCGAAAGTTTTCTGTAGGTGCGTGTTTTTAGTCCGCCCGGAAAACCCGTATGATGATGGTACAGCTTTTCTTCGTACTTGCGCCCGCTTACAGCAACCTTGCCCGCGTTAATTATTACCAAATAATCGCCCAATTCATGGTGCGGCGCGAAAATCGCCTTTTCCTTCCCCCGCGCTATGGACGCCGCCTTTGCCGCGAGCCGTCCCAAAATCTTTCCTTCCGCGTCTATCAGGAACCATTTCCGCTCGGCCTGGGCAGGTTTTACAAAAATCGTTTTCATAGACCTCTATTCTGCACTGCAATATAAAAAAGGTCAATAGCCCATGTTCGCTGTTGCGGGCCATCCGTGCAAGAAGGTCAGCGGGTCATCATTGCGAGCCCAGGGGCCGCTCCGCCTGCGAAGCAAGTGGCATGAGATGAGGGTGATGACACGGAAGCAAAAACCTCCACCGGGCGAAGCAATCCAGCGTCAGGACGGCTGGGGGCTGGATTGCTCATGTCCGCGGTACGCCTCTCAATGACGCCCGCTCCCCCGGACGACCCGCAACCCCAATTTCGCCATCGCATACTATAACCGGGGCATCGCCTATGATGACAAAGGGGACTATGAACGGGGCAATGCCTACCGTGAAAAAGAGGAGTATGACCGGGCCATTGCGGACTGCAACCAGGCTATCCGGCTCGACCCCAATGATGCCGACGCGTACAATAACCGGGACGCCGTCTACGTTATGAAAGAGAATTACGCCCGCGCCGATTGAGAGAGGGCTTTGCAACTCGACCCAAACCAAGCCGAGGCGCGGCGCGGTCTTGAAATCCTGCGGAATATGGGGTTATTGAAAGAAGCGATACAAAGACGTTCCGGCGGGATTGGTTGTCAACCGGTCCCACCGGACGAAATAATCGCTTGTTAATGACAAAGCAATAACAAAAACTTGCCAAAAAGTTGTCGCCCGTTATATAATATAGGCGTGAGTTTTTTTCCGGCGCATAGGCCGCGTTATATCTTTACTGTCTGCCTCGCGTTATCCGTTATGGGAGCGTTTACCTTTGCGGCACTTCCTGACATTGCCGCTTTTGGCTTTTTGAAAGGCAATCCGATAACGGACGGCGCTGTTACAAGAGCGAACGCTGCCTATACCATTGACTGTCTTGCGGGATTGGCCGGAATAAGAGATATCTCTTCTTTGCATTCGCGTAAACCAACGCAAATCATAACTCTCTTTGGAATATTTTGTGCCGGCATTGTCGGCGTATTTTCGGCGCTAAAGATCGCAAAACCAAATAAAACGATAAACGCCAAAAATATTCCGCTTTTCAAACTGAGAATTTAATAATATCCTCGCTCTTTCAACAATCTCATTTTTAGTTTATAGAGGCCGTTTCAAAACTGAAGTTTTGAAACGGCGGCTTTATTGTATCCTTTAAGCCGCTTTTATTATGCGGTGTTCGCGAAGTATGCGCGGGGCTGAATGCAATGGTTGTGGGGGCCTGTCGCGTTTTAGGGTACAGTTTCTCGTCACATTTATTTTTAAGGAAGGAAAAAATGAATAAAATTCTTGATGCGCTGTTCAAAGTTATTGAAGTTATGATCGCCGTGTTTCTGGCGATGATGATTGCGCTGGTATTTTTAAACGTCGTGGGTCGCTATGTGTTCAATGTCGGCTTTGTGTGGTCGGAAGAAATCTCGCGGCTCTGTTTTATATTCCTGGTCTATCTGGGATCTATAGAAGCCATGCGGGGCAATCGGCATCTTTTGATTGACGCGCTGCTCATAAAAACGCCAAAAGCGGTCGGGAAAGCGCTTTACGCCCTGATCCAGGTTTGTATCATCTGGCTCATGGCGATTCTTGTGCGGGGCAGTTGGGGACTTGTAATTCAAAACCGCAATAACCGCTGGGTTACGACAGGTTTTCCAGCCCACGTAGTACATTTTTTTGGCATCATCTTGGGCGTGTCTATCGCGCTGATCGCGGCTTACAACCTTGTCCGCCTGTTCATTTTAAAGATTCCTGTTGAGGACATGGTAGCGATTCGCGACGAGGAAGCCAACGAGGGCGATATTACCTCGATTGAATAATCGAATAGCCAAACGGGAGAAAAATTATGTCAATATCGGTAATTGCTATCGTTTTTATGGTCTCGCTCACCGGCGCGATCGTTATCGGACTTCCTATCGCCTTTTCCCTTATACTCTGCGCTGTCGTAACCGGGTTTTGCGTGGGCGGCAGCGCGACAAACCCGCAGATTATCGCGTTGCAATTGATGCAAGGCTCGGACAGCGTAACTCTGATGGCCCTTCCATTTTTTGTGCTCGCGGGCGAATTAATGAACCGGGGCGGACTTACCAGGCGCATCATCGAATTTTGCGATATTTTTGTCGGACGCATTAAAGGGGGCTTGGGTTATGTTACTATTTTCGCGTGCCTGCTATTCGCCAGCCTGGTCGGTTCGGCTGTTGCGTCAACGGCGGCCCTGGGCGCGATACTGATCCCCATGATGGCCGCTTCCGGCTACAACCGCGCAAAGGCCGCCGGGCTTGTGGCAAGCGCGAATCTGGTTGCCCCAATCATGCCGCCGTCTGTGCCGATGATCATCTACGGAGCGACCGCAAGCGTCTCGATTAACGCGCTCTTTTTGGGCGGCATCGCGCCGGCACTCTACCTTACGGCGATTATGTGCGTCGTGTGGTTTTTCGTCTCCCGCAAAGACGGGGTCAAGTCCAACAAACCCAAGCCGACGTTCCGGGAGGCGCTGAAAATATTTTTTGACGGCCTGTGGGCACTACTGCTTCCCGTCATTATACTGGTCGGGTTGCGAGGAGGCATATTTACCGCGACAGAGGCGGGCGTTGTGGCAGTCGTCTACGCGCTTTTTGCCGGGGTATGCGTCTACCGGGAACTCAAGCCGAAAGTCTTGTTCCGGGCACTGATTTCCGGCTCGAAGATGTCGGCGGTCGTGATGTTCCTGGCCGCGACAGCCCAGGTCGCCGCCTATATGCTGACGATTTCCCGCGTTCCCCAAGTCATAACCGAATCGCTTGCGCCCCTCGTTGCCAATCCGCTGCTACTCAACGTCGTATTGCAGATCATCATCCTTTTGTTGGGCACCGCGCTTGACGTTGTGCCGACCATCCTGATTATGACGCCGATCATGCTGCCCCTGCTCAGGGCCGCAAACATCGATGTTGTATACTTCGGCATCGTGTTTACGCTGACCAACGTGCTGGGACTGGTAACCCCGCCGGTAGGCCCGGTGTTGAACGTCGCCTGCGCGACAGGAAAAGTAAAGATGGAAGAAATCCTTGTGCCGACAATCCCGTACTTTATATTCCAAGCGCTGCTTGTTTTGCTTATGGCCCTGTTCCCGGAAATCATAACCCACCCGCTAAAGTGGATAGCAGGCTACAACGCCCCGCCGATGCAGAACATTATCACTGTCCTGACTGGAAAATAGCGATTAACAATGAGGAATGGCGGCTGCCGATTGGCAGCCGCGAGTTGTCCGGGGGGGTGGGCTTTGCAAGTGAGTTTTACGAGGCGGGCTGAGGAGGTGTCCGTGTCATAAGCGCTTTCCGTGCCGGATGCTATGCATCTTCGTTTTTTGGGCGCATCCCCGCTACGCGGGGTCGGGCTTTCCGCTTCAATTCCTCAGCCTCCCTGCGGTCGGCTTGCGGGATTTCCGCTTCAATCCCTTGCGCGACTCCTTCGTGAGACGATCGCCATCCCCTTGTCTAAGGCAGGGTGTGAAAGCCGCTGGCGGCTTAAAAAAGCGGCGTTTTTTAGCCCTACGGCTATAGCCGTGGACTTCCGGGTTTTAGCCGTGGGCTCGCGGGCTCTAGCCGTGAGACCAAGGGCTAGGCAACCGGACGTGAGGGCTATACCCCCCCCCCCCCCTCCGCTAAAACGTATACGTCAATCCCACCTTTACGAAGTTGTTTTGATGGTATTGCCCAAGCTGTCCTTCTTTGTCGCCGCCGAAGATGCCGCCCGAACAGGCGAT
>JAIRSQ010000042.1 GCA_031255395.1 Spirochaetaceae bacterium
GTACGGGCGGATTTTGAGGATCTGTTGTACCAAACTTTGCGAATAGCGGGGACGCCGGCGACTGAGGACACCGTTACTCCGGTTGGCGTTCAGATGGGACACGGCGTAAAGGCTGCCGCTACCCAGCGGATGTTTTCACAGGGAGCGTTGCAGAATACGGACAATGTTTACGATATTGCGGTGCAGGGCGAAGGCTTTTTTCGCATTCAAATGTATGACGGCTCGTACGCGTACACCCGCGACGGCGCGTTCAAGGTTGATAGCGACGGGCGGCTTGTTACCAGTAACGGGTACTGGGTGCTTCCCGATATAGTGATGCCGGAAAATTTTCTGCCGCAGACAATCAACGTTTCACAAACCGGCGCGGTCAGCGTTAAGCTGCCGAATCAGGATGATCCTGTTCCGGTCGGCCAGATAGAGCTGTACCGTTTTCCGAATCCGGTCGGGCTTACAGCCGCGGGCGAAAATCTTTTTAAGGTTACACAGGCTTCGGGCGAAGCGATACTCGGCAGGCCTGGCTTCGAGGGGATGGGACAGACGATTCATAAGTTCCTTGAAATGTCAAACGTTTCCGTTGTGCGCGAGATGGTGGATCTGATTGTCGCCCAACGCGCCTACGAATTCAATTCGCGTACCATTCAAACGAGCGACAATATGCTCGGCACGGCGACAAGCCTGAAACGGTAACGGCTAGAGTTAAACTATGGCGGTAACTGACGCGGCGGCGTACCGGCTCGATAATAACAGGTATTCACCCGATTTCCTCGACAGGCTGAGCGGCGGGACTGCTGGCAGTCCCGTCGGCGGAGCGTTATCCGACAGAATGTCCGCAGGTGGGGCGGATTTTTCAAAATTCCTAAAGGCGGACGCGCCGGACAAAGAAGCGGAGGGCGTCCGGCCTTCTTTGGCAAAGCCTTTTATCGACAAAAATGACAAGCTGTACGAACAGTGCGAAGCGCTTGAGACTTTTTTGCTAAAAACGCTGATAAACGGCATGAGGAAGACGGTCGACAAATCGGAATTTAACAAAGGCGGTTTTGCGGGAGAAATGTATGAGGATATGCTGTATGACGAGTACGCCAAAGATTTTACCCGGAACGCGAAATTCGGCCTTGCGGAACTCGCCTACCTTGAACTGAGCGGCCAGCGCGGCAAGGCTTTGACGCGGTATTGACACAAACTCCGTATCCCCGTAAGCTGAAAACACAGGCGGTCGTCATATAACGGCATTATCCAAGCTTCCCAAGCTTGTGACGCGGGTTCGACTCCCGTCGACCGCTTTTTTGCCCCACAGCCGCATCTATAGCGGCAGGCCGGGTGCATGATAGGCAAAAATTTTAGATATAGCGTCCTGCCGGCCTGTCTTCCTGAAAACCGCTCATACGGGCAAGAGCGAAACTTCCAAGAGCGGCTATCACTATGTCTATGAACGCTCCGATTGATATTAGGTAAAACGCAAGAGGTTTCAGTATCAGAAAACTGGCTTCTATGCCGCGTCCGTAGCGGGCGCAAAGCACGGCAAGCGCCGTGAAAGCCGCGTCCGCCGAGTTGCGAGCAAGCAGGAACGACAGAAAAAAGGCCGTCAATCCTATAGATATGACACTGCCAAGAGATATGCTCAAACTTGAATACGACTGGATGATGACTATAAACGCGACACAGGCCGTCATCGCGCTTCCGGATCTGCCGAATACCGAAAATAGCGCCACCGTAACCGAAGCCGATCTTCGGCGAATTCCCAAGTTTTCTTTTAGATGCGTCGCAAGCACGGGAATGCTGAAGTTATAATCGCCTGAAAAAAAAGCGCCTATCGCCGGACCCAAGACGCCGTAAAGCGCCTTCCACGGATTTTTCGTGCCTTTTAATAAAAAAAGCGTGACGGGCAAAACAAGCAGCGTCAGAACAAGCGCGTATATCATCAGCATGCGGGCTATGGACGCGAACGCTCCCGCGTCAGCCGCCTCCTTGTAATTCGTCGCCCAGTACGCCGACAACGCGATTATCAGTAGTCCCAATATCTCGGAAAAAAACGAGGCTATGTGGTAAAATATTCTTGACAGGGAATCTACAAGAGTGACCGCCTGTTTCGCGCGATTCCTGTCGAAACAGAGGCCCAGCGCAAGGAAAAACGCGAATACGCATAACGGAAAAAGATAGACCCCATCGTTAACAAAAAACATATTTGTCGGAAATACGTCAAGCGCGTTCTGTGCCGGCGAAAAAAAAATCTCTTCGGTCTGGCGTTCTATCAGCACCGGTATCCTGCCGGGCGGGAAAAGCAGGGTCGCTCCAATTCCCAGTCCTATCACAAGTGTCGGCGCAAGGACGAGCACGGCGGCACTCTTTAATAACAGCGGCCAAAACTTGCCGTCCTGCCGCAACTCGTATATGCCTATGGTCAATGAAAATACTATTATGGGCATGGCGGTGTAACGTCCCGCGCCTATCGCCAAATCTTTCAGAAATGTTAAAATTTTCGGAATTGCGGGATGGCTTTCGGGCAACAGAAACCCTAAAAACATCCCCAGCACGGAACCGATTACCAGTTTAACCCAAATTTTCATTTTTCCATGCTATATTAACCCGTCTGTCCTATCAAGCCGCCGGCAGCGGACGAAGGCGACCTGAAGCCCGAAACAGTATGATTAAGTATGTTGAGGGCTGTAGGCCTGCCCCCAGCAACGCCTCGCTCAATTTAAGGCCAGGCGGCTGTTGTATTGCCAATATGTGTCATTTTGACGCGTATTTTAAGGCTTGTTCCACAATCCCAGTGAATGTCTGTTTCATTTCACTGATAATATCCTGACGGAGCAGTTCGAGTTCTTCCCGGGGAGAATGGCCTATCAGGAAAAGTTCATATACTTTTATGCCATTGCCTCGGCCAGACGTTCAAGGACTTCCGAGGCGGGAAATTTACGGGCGATTTCCATCATGGCCAGATATTGTGTGGAAATTCCCGCTTTTTCAGCCAGTTTTTCCTGTGAAAGACCGCATTTCCGGCGGTTTTCCCGCAAATTTTTT
>JAIRSQ010000059.1 GCA_031255395.1 Spirochaetaceae bacterium
CGGCGCGGCGGAGGCCGTGCTTACAGGCGTAAACATAGGGCAGTGGAACAAGGCTTGCGGCGGCTTGCCCGCCCTGCTTAAAAGCCTGCTTGTCGGCACGAACCGCATCGGCTTAAGACTTTCCTCGCTGGAACCGGATATTTTTACCGAAGATTTTTTTGCGGCACTCGAAAATCCGCGCGTAAGGCCCCACTTTCACCTTTCAATCCAGTCGGGCAGCCTTAACATTCTAAAAAGGATGGGACGGCATTACGGACCGAAAGCGGCGCTTGGCGCGATAGGCCGCCTGCGCTCCGTTAAAAAGGACCCGTTCATAGCCTGCGACATTATTACGGGCTTTCCGGGCGAAACTGAGCGCGATTTTAGGGAAACGCTTGAATTTTGCGAGGCGGCAGACTTCGCGCGGATTCACGCGTTTCCGTTTTCCCGACGGCGCGGTACGGCGGCATGGGACTTTAAGCCCAGCGTGCCTGAACGCGTGTCCCGCGAGCGCGTAAAAATCCTTCAGAATTTAGCGTCATCATGCCGAAAACGTTATATCGAACTATGGATTGGACGGGAGACTGGCGGCATCTGCCTGTCGGACGACGCGACAGCCGCGCGAACCGGAACAATCGAAGTCTTGTCGGATAACTGTCTGCGGCTTGGCGCTGCGGTTTCCGACAACTTAACGGGGTCCATACGAAAAGGACGGCGTCTTCGTTGCAGAATCGGCGAAATTCCCAGTGAAAGCGTTTCTGTCGGCGGAAAAGCGTCCCTTATCGACGCCCGTTGTATGATAATTGGAGAATGACGGGCGTGGCTTTGAATTTTTTGCCGGCGCGGAGAAGGACAGTTTTAGCCGCTATTATCGCGTTTTTTACCGCGTCAAGCCTTTACGCGCAGGGTTTGCCTAGCCGCGTAAGGCCGGCGGACTTTCCGTTTGCCCGTGACGAAGCGCTGGGCGGAGCCCATACGGGTCTTGACGGGGATTTTTCCAGCATATTCACTAACCCTGCCGCCTTGGTCGGCGTCGCGCCTCAAAAAACCATAGCCAAAATCGCGGCAAATATCAATTACATTGACATATTTCACCGGATGCTTAAGGCTTGCGACGCGACGCGGTTGCTGCCCGTTCTTTTTGTCAGCCATTTGGAAGCGGAGGCAAACATTGGCGGCCCTCTCGGACTGGGCATGATCGGCAATAATTTCGGATTTGGACTGTTTAACGTAACAAGACTCGGTCTGGACTGGGACAAAAACGATCTTTTTATGCTGTCTCCGAAGCTCACGGAAGAAATCATATTGGCCGGCTCTTACGGACTGCGCCTGTATGAGGGCGAGGTGTCCGTATTGGATATGGGATTTACGGTAAAAGGATTTTTCCGGGCCGGATTTAACTACCCGCCCGTCTATTTGCAGGAAATAAAATATATACTTCAAAATTTGATGGAACGCGCCTTTGAAACGCAGCTTGGCGCAGGCGTTGACATCGGTTTTCGTTGGACTCTGGCCGATTCTCTGTCGTTTGCAGTCGTATTTTACGACCCGTATTCGCCCGTATGGGTCGTACAGTACAGCAAGGCGGATAATATCCTGAATCAGGAAACGATAGGAAACGGCGTCGTTCCGGTAACCGCTCGCGCGAGAATGGGAGTGTCCTGGCGGATAAAGTCCCTTTTTCTTGACCGGTTTTTTAGCGGCGTCACCCTAAGCTGCGATTATACCGGAATGCTGGACAACCTGTTCGAAACTTCCCGCGATCCGCTTCTCAACATTGGCGCCGGCCTTGAAATATGCATGCACGAGGTGTTTTCCATACGCGGCGGGTTTCGCGATATGCTGCCTGCCGGAGGCTTAAGGCTCGACTTTACCTTCATGAACGTGGAGATTTCGGTTTATGGCAGAGAGTTTGGCAATAAACCCGGCCAGTTCACGGCCTGGGCATCGGCGATAGACTTTACGTTCAAACAGCGGGCTGGCGGCCGCTCAAAAATATAGGTGGCGGGAAAGATACCGGCGGCAGTATAATCTTTAGTTATGAAGGACAGATTCGGGCGGACGATAGACTACCTGCGCGTGTCGGTTACGGACAGATGCAGTCTGCGCTGTCTGTACTGTATGCCGCCCGAAGGCGCGGAGATGACGGCGCACGGCGAGATACTGAGTTTCGAGGAGATTTTGCGGGTCTGCGCCGCCGCCGCCGAACTGGGAGTACGCAAGTTTAAGGTAACGGGAGGCGAGCCGCTGGTGCGCCGCGGAATCGTCCCGTTCGTCCGCGCTCTAAAGCGCGTTGCCGGAGTCGGAAACGTAACGCTGACAACCAACGGAGTGACTCTGGGGGATTTTCTGGACGAGCTTTTGGACGCGGGCGTCGACGCGGTGAACGTGAGCCTTGACACGCTGAACGAAGCGGTTTTCCGGCGCGTTACCCGCTCGGACAACTTTGAAAAGGCTCTGCGCTCGGTATACGCCGCCCGGAACACGCTCCTTGCCCTAAAATTGAACTGCGTGCCGGTACGCGGCATAAACGAGGACGATATCGTTCCGCTGGCGGAGCTTGCGAGAGAACGGGGGACCGCGGTGCGCTTCATCGAACTTATGCCCCTAGGACTCGGAGCGAAACTTTCGCCCGTCCCGCGGGAAGAAATCTTTGACCGGCTACAAAGAGCGTTCGGCGTTTTGACACCCTCGGAGGAAAGGCTCGGAAACGGCCCCGCGGAATACTACAGCGTCGCGGGTTTTACCGGAAAGATAGGTTTTATCAGCGCCCTTAGCCACAACTTTTGCGGCCGGTGCAACCGGTTGCGCCTTACGGGAACCGGGCTTTTGAAACCCTGTCTTTCCAGCGACGCCGGCGTTGACATTAAAGCCGTCCTGCGAAAAGGCGGGGACGAGGCGGCTGTTAAGCGGGCGGTACGCGCCGCCGTCATGCTGAAGCCCGCCCGCCATGATTTTTCCGCGAACAACGGCAAACACGAGACAAAGAATATGTTCAGGATTGGAGGATGACATGGGAAAGATTCACGCGATATGCGTCAGCGAAAAGAAGGGTACGGCAAAACGCGCCGTCGGGCAGGCGGAATTTGTTGCAGGGCACGGAATATCTGGCGATGCCCACGCGGGCCCGTGGCACAGGCAGACGAGTCTTTTGTCGCGTGAAAAGATCGACGCGTTTCGCGCCCGGACGCGGAACGCGTCCGGCGGAGCCGCCGTCGATATAGACTTTGGAGCCTTCGGCGAGAATCTTGTAGTCGAAGGTTTTGATTTTGCCGCCCTGCCTGTCGGAACGCTGTTTTCGGCGGGCAATATACTGCTGGAGATGACTCAAATTGGCAAGGAATGCCACGACCGCTGTCATATATTCGAGACCGTTGGCGACTGTATCATGCCGCGAGAGGGCGTTTTTACCCGCGTTTTGCAGGGCGGCACGCTCAAAGCCGGAGCGGAACTTGAAATTGCCAAACGGTATTGCGCCGGCATAATCACGGCGAGCGACAAAGGTTCGCGGGGGGAACGCGAGGATACGAGCGCGGAAGCAATCCGCGAGATCGTGTCGGGGCTCGGCTTCGATGTAACCAGTTACAAGATTTTGAGCGATGACCAGCCCCTGCTGGAGGCCGAAATGAAGCGTCTTGCGGACGGCGGTCTAGCCGACCTGATACTGACTACCGGCGGCACAGGCTTCTCGCCGCGCGACCGCACGCCCGAAGCCGCGCTTGCCGTGGCTGAGCGGCTAGTGCCTGGAATCGCCGAAGCGATGCGCCAGTACAGCCTCGCCGTTACCCCCCGCGCCATGCTGGGGCGGGGGGTCTCCGTCATCAGGGGTGGCAGTCTCATCATCAACCTGCCCGGAAGTCCCAAGGCCGTCCGGGAGAATCTGTCGAGCGTGGCCGGAAGCCTGCGGCACGGACTCGACATCCTTACAGGACAGGCCGGAGAGTGCGGCTCAACGGACAAATGAGGAATGAGCAGTGAGCAATGGGCTTTACGAGGAAGCTGGCGAGGCGTCCGGGGAGTCGTCATTGCGAGCGGAGCGAAGCAATCCAGTGGATTAATGAGCAATGTAAAGTAAAAAGGATGAGACAAGGAACTGCCGGTTTGGGGACTGCGGGTCAGCCTTGGGGCGTCGTCATTGCGAGCTCGCAGGGCGAAGCAATCCATGCAAGGCCGCCCCGACGCCTAGGCGCATCGCCGATGCCGATACGAGTGCCCGCCGCCCCCTTGTACTTCATAAAAGCAAATATTCCAGCCCGTAGCCGACGTTTTCGGCAAGGTTTCCCAGCGGTTTTTAGAGCCATCCTGCGGCAACCTCGCGCATTGAGACATAAAATCGC
>JAIRSQ010000060.1 GCA_031255395.1 Spirochaetaceae bacterium
TCGGCGAGCCAGCCTTCGTCGCGGGCCAGCACGGACGCGATACGCAACGCAAGGCATTTCTTGCCGAGTAGCGCGTTTCCGCCGTAACCGGAGCCGTAGGACCAAATCTCGCGGGTTTCGGGAAAGTGAGAGATGTATTTATTGGAAATCGGGGCGCAGGGCCATTTGCCGTTATCCTTCTCGCCGGGGCCAAGCGGTTTGCCGACCGAATGAAAGCACGGCACAAAAAAGCCGTCCGCGCCAAGCACGTCCAGCACCTTCGAGCCGACACGCGCCATGATATGCATATTCGCGACAACGTAGGGACTATCCGTGATCTGCACGCCTACCTTCGCTATTTCAGAGCCGACAGGCCCCATCGAAAACGGAATCACGTACATCGTGCGGCCTTTCATCGAGCCCTTGTACAGCCCGCTCATCGTCTTTTTGAGGTCGGCAGGGTCTATCCAGTTGTTTGTCGGCCCCGCATCGTCCTTGTTTTTGCTGGCGATATACGTGCGATCCTCCACACGCGCCACATCGGACGGGTCGGAACGGAACAGCACACTGCCCGGACGTTTGGTTTTGTCGAGAACGGTGGCAAGCCCGGCATCTATCGTTATCTTGATCATCCGGTCATACTCGGCGGCACTCCCGTCACACACTTCAACCGCATCGGGTGTCATAAGCGCCTGTGCTTCCTCGACCCATTTCTTCAATCCGGCGTGTTTTAATTCGCTAACTTTCATAAAAACTCCTCCGGGTACGGAAATATCCAGCCCTGTAAACAATCATAAAAGTCCGGCTTGTCACCGTCAAGACGGCGGCAGGACGGAAGCGGAAAGGCGCGCCGGCGCGGCGCGTTTTTATTCGCAGTGGGGTTTAATGCTACGCCGAGCGGCAGGGCGGCTCGCGCCGCCCTATTACACTTTTTCTATCTGGTTTTTTCCGAGCAGGCCGGACGGTTTGAGCATCAGCACGAAGATAAGCATGACAAACGCGAAGGCGTCGCGGTAACCGGTCAGAGTAGGCAGGAAGGCTATCGTCATGATTTCTATGAAGCCTAGCAGCAGGCCGCCCAGAACGGCGCCCGTTATGTTGCCTATCCCGCCTATGACGGCGGCGATAAAGCATTTTAGGCCGGGCATAACGCCCATAGTGGGATTTAGCTGGGGGTACTTGGTCGCCCACATTACGCCGCCGACCGCCGCGAGCAGGGAGCCGGCGCCGAATGTGAACGAGACTATTTTGTCAACATCAATAGCCATGAGCCGCGCTGCGGTAATATCTGTCGAGAGAGCGCGCATCGCCATGCCTGTCTTTGTCTTATGCACGATGAGCAGGAGCGCTGTCAGCAGGAAGGCGGTCAGTACCGGTATTACGAGGCTGACCGTAGAAACGCTTACAGGGCCAAGCTGCGCCGAGCCGCTAAACACGTCGGGAATAGGAAAACCCTTAGGCCTGCCGCCGAAAATGACGGTGGCAAGGTTTTCCAGCAGAAATGACGCTCCGATAGCGCTTATCATTATGGAAATTCTTGGCGACGAGCGTAACGGGCGGTAAGCGGCGCGCTCCAGCATTATTCCGAAGAGTCCGGTAAGGCCGAACGCGACGATAAAACCGGCCCACCATGGCGCCGAAAATATCGTAACGCAGTAGAACGCGATGTAGGCGCCAAGCATGAACATATCCCCGTGGGCAAAGTTGATGAGCCTGAGTATGCCGTACACCATCGTATAGCCGATGGCGATCAGCGCGTACAGGCTCCCAAGCGAAAGCGCGTTAGAGATATGCTGCAAAAACAGGCTGAATGTCATTTGTTACGGCAAAACAATGGTTCGGAATACGAATTCGCCGCCCCTGACCTCTTTTATGAAGGCAGGTTTGGTAGCGTCTCCGTTAGCGTCAAGGCTGACAACGCCGGTAACGCCTTCGAAGCCGTCAGTCGCCGCCAGCGCGTCGCGCACGGCTTGCGGATCGGTGGAACCTGCCCGTTCCATCGCGTCCAGCGCGAGCAAGTAGCCGTCATAGCCAAGCGCCGTTACGGCGGCGGGTATCCGCTGGTATTCATTTTCGTATTCTTCAATGAATCTTTGGGCGATGGCGTTGGCCGCCACGCTCGCGTCGTAGAAAGACGAGAACACGGCCCCTTCCACTCCCTCGGAGCCCACATCTATGAATTCGCCCGTTTCCCATGTGTCTCCGCCTATGAACGGCGTCTCTATGCCAAGACCGCGCGCCTGCAACAAAACAAGGGCGGACTCGGTGAAGTTGCCGGGCGCGAATATTATGTCGGGATTCAGGGATTTTACCTGTGTAAGCTGGGCGGAAAAATCCTGATCGCCGCTGTTATAATCGATTGTCGTCAGAATAGCGTTTGTATTGCCGGTCAGCTCGATAAACTTGTCGGCAAAATACTTTGCCAGTCCCACCGAATAGTCGTTGGAAATTTCGCGCACGATGACGGCGGTTCTCGCGCCGACATCGTTGTACGCGTAGTTCGCCATCACCGTTCCCTGAAACGGATCGATAAAGCATACTCGGAAGTACCAGTCGTTTCCGGAGGTAACCAGCGGATTCGTGCAGGAAATCCCGATGACGGGAATGCCTTCTTCCTTGGCGACCTCGCCTCCGGCTATCGCCAGCGAAGAACCCCACGAACCAAGTATGATGTTCACCTTGTCGTTGGTGATCAGCCGCTGTACGGCGTTGGCCGCCTCTACCTTGTCGGACTTGTTGTCGACGACGACAAGCTCCACGGGGTACGTCTTGCCGTCAATCGTAACGCTGGGGAACAGCTTGTTGGCAAGCTTTATGCCTTCCAGCTCTATCGCTCCGCCGCCGGCGTTGGCGCCGGTCAGCGGCTCGAATACGCCGATCTTAATCTTGCCGGAGTCCTTTTTTGAACACCCGGCAAAAACAAACAGCATCGCCGCAATCGCGGCAAACGAAATTTTTACAATCCTTTTCATTGTTTTTCCTGTTTTACTCTAAAATTAGCCGTTCAAGGCGCGCCGCGCCGTTGAAACGCAACCATAAACTATGGCATATGCATACTCGCGCATAAATTTTAAAAAATCAAGAGGCTCGCGGAGCCAAGCGGGCGCTCTAAATTCGAGGGCCGCCCCCGCTTCAAATTTGTAACGCTTTAATGTATCGTCTGTTTCAGATATGAAAGCGGATGACGAGATGACCGCGGCGGAATTTCGCAAGGTGTACGACGCTGTGTTTCCGACCATTTTTAGGGTTGCGTTGCGAATAACAGCAAACGGAGAGGCGGCGGAGGATTTAAGCCATGACGCTTTTTTTCGCATGTATGAGAAAAAGATGGTTTTTCCGTCAACGAACGACGCAAAATACTGGCTCATCCGCGTTGTAAAAAACGCTTCGTTGAATTACGCTAAGCGCAAGGACAAGGAGCGTCAGATTTACCATAAGATGTTCCGCGAGGAGGAGCGGGCGGATGAGAGCGGCGAAAACATTCTTATCAGGAAGGAGACCAGAGAGAAGGTGCGACAGGCCCTGTTGCGTTTGCCGGAGAATCTTCGCACTGTGATAATTCTTAAAGAATACGCCGATTTAAATTATAAAGAGATAGGAAAAATGCTGGGAATCAGCGAGGGCAATGTCAAAGTAAGGGTATTTCGCGCTAGGGAACGGCTATGCGCGATTTTTAAAAAAGAGGATGGTAAAAATGTGTCCTGAAAAACAGTTTATATCGGTTTATTATGACGGCGAACTTCCGCCGTCGTGGGAAAAGAAAATGGAGCGCCACCTTGAGGACTGCCCCGAATGCAGGCGCCGCCTTGAGATTTACGAGAAAACGTCCGTCGTAATGGGCGACGACGAGGACGGGTATGCCGGCGTTATGGAAGCGGCGAAGGAGCGCGTATGGCAGAATTTCGGGAACGCCATTGCGCGCGGGCCCGTTCGCCGGCGGTTAACGCCGCATATCCCGACGGCTGTTACCGCGGCCGCCGCGGGGGCGATAGCGGCGGCCGCCGCTATCGCCGTCATGCTGTTTGTCTCGCCGAACCAGCGGCCGGACGGATTTGCGGCGGCAAACGCTTCGCAGGACGGCTTTGCCAACGTCGCCGTCTCCAACGAATACGAGCTTAACATTCCGGAAGCCGAGCCGGTTTCGAATATGCAGGAACTGCTTCATTACCTTGAAAACGACGATTCGTCAAACATCATTATCATAAAACTGCCGGAACGCAAGAAATTCAGCCGCTACGGAGAGCCGGCTTTCATCAACGCCGCGGACTACGCACGGCGGAGGGCAGAAAATTGACCGTCGCCGCGCGGCATAAAAAAAGCCGCATGCTTGGCGCCCTGCTGCCGCCGCTATTCCTGCTCTTCGGCGCGAAATTTTCTTTGAACGCTCAGGACGGCCAGCCGCCGCCTGATCCGCAGAAGCGCATAACGGCCCCGATGCGGGACCGCGCTGTCATGTTCCGCATCATTACCCGCGTCCTTGAAAAAGACGATACCGAAGCATGGAATTCCGACACTTACAAGGTCATGTTGCCGGGACGTCCCGTCGGACTAAGAATAGTCGGCGAAAATGTCGCCGTTTCCGTGCAGTTTACGCTTTACCAGCGTCGCGGCAGCGGCGTCCTGCTTTTTGCCCATGTGCAAATATTCACGGGGACGTCCGACGGCGGGGTGCAGTACAGGACGATGATGCAGACGCTGCCGATTGATTTTGGCGAGCAAATATTCTTTTTCCCGCTTGGATCGGAAGACGCCGACGACGAAGCCCGTATTGAAATACAGCTTGAGATGAGCCGCTACGACGGAACGTCCGTAAGCGGCGACTCGAGCGAAACCTCGTTGGCTACGCCGCCGGAATCGCCGACAGGAGCGGTCGCCGACTAGTTCCCGCCTCTTGATGACTGCCTCCTAGGGGTCTGACCCCAAAGGCAACGCGACCGCTTGACATTTCTTGAAGTATAACGTAATATTATTCGCATGAATGCGAGAAGCTTTATAACGGGGCGCGGCTTAGAGCGGCGCCGTTCCAAAAAAGGCCGTTTTTCGCCCCCCCCCCCCCCGTGCCACATAGCGCAATATGTAATTATACGAATTCAGCAAAGTTCGACCGGCCACTGCCGGCATTCCCGTTTGGCGGCTTTTGCCGCTGTTAACCGATTTTCTTGTTGCCTTGTATCCGCTTCGGAGAACCCGGAGCGTTTGTCAGGCGGTCCGTTGAAAAAAATTCTCAATTTTCGACTGGCCGGCATAAAGATTCTTCATAATATAGGAGTTGCAAAATGAAGAAATTTACGACGATGCTTTTATGCATGGCGGTGTGCGGCGCGACACTATACGCGCAGGAAAAGAGCATGTTCAGCGTGGGCGGCGGTGTGGCGCTAGAGCCCTTTTTTGGCACAACGAAGTACGAAGGCGGCGGAGACTCGGTGAAAACCTCCGGCTTTGGCGGCGGACTGAACGTGTTCTTTGACGCGAAGTACGCCGAGGTAAACCTTGGACTTCTGTTTGCCACTCAAAAAGACAAAGTGGGCAGTGGAGACAGCGGCCCTCCGACAAACAGCACCAACCTTACGCTTGGCATACTCGGCAAGTACCCGTTTGCCTTAAGCGATCAGCTTAGCCTGTTCCCGTTTGTCGGCATCGACTACCTGATAAACCTTGCCGCTTCCTATGACGGCAATAAAATTGACGACTCAAAGAAAAGAGCGGATGCGTTTAACGCGCTGTCGTTGGTGTTCGGGGTCGGGGCCGACTACGACCTGACCAGCGCGCTGTACCTGCGCGGCGAAATCGGTTTTGGAATTACGTTTAACACAAAGGCTGAAAGAGATATAGATGATGAGATCGACAGTAATTTCAAAGGCAAAATCCCGATAAAGATCGCGGTCGGCTACAGGCTGTAACCGCGAGCGCCTCCGTCATTGCGGGTGTGAAGCGCTCCAGCAGGGCAATTCCCGCGCTGGATTGCTTCGCTCGGCAAATTGCCGCCGGCAAATTGCCGAACGCTCGCAATGACGGCCCCCCTAGGGGCCTGACCCCAGCGCCGGCTCGCAACCTTAAATCGCCAGTTCCTTACCTCATCCTTCTTAACTTTGCACTCGCCAGCCTTATCGCCCAAGCTGACTCGCGATTCCCAACCGGCGCCGTTCCTCATTTCTCATTCGCCACCGGGTTGCTTCGCCCTTATTAGCTCACAATGACACGGACGGACGCTCCCCGGCCCGTTGCCGGTCACACGCGGAACATCCATCCTTTGGCGTCGGGACTTGCGCCGTACTGTAGCGATTTGAGGGCGACGCGAATTTCCTGCGTAAAGTCGCCCGGCTTTCCGCCGTTAAATTCGACTTTTTTGCCGTTGAAAGTAAGGGACTCGACGGGAGTCGCTCCGGCCGCCGTGCCGCTTACAAAACATTCGCGGCTTTCGGTCATTGCCTCTTCTATGGTTATCCGGCGTTCGGAAACTTTGACGCCTCTGTCGCGGGCAAGCTCTATGACGCTTTCGCGGGTGATGCCTGGCAGTATCGTGTCGCCAAGTTCGGGCGTTACAAGCTCGCCCGATTTAAGGCAGAAGAATATGTTGCACGAGGAGCCTTCCTCGACATACTTGCGCTCGGTCGCGTCTAGGAACACGCACTCCATAAAGCCTTGCATTGCGGCTTCGTGTTTTGCCAGCGCGGATATTACATAGTTCGAGGCAGCCTTTATCCAGCCTGTGCCTTTTGGAGTGGCTCGAAAGCGCTCGCTGATTACCGCTCCTTTCAGTCCCGGTTCGAAGTACGCCCCCACGGTCGTGCAGACGATTATAACCCATGGCTCGCTGGAAAGTTTTACGCCCACCCCGCCCTCGGTGTATGTGAACGGCCTGATATACACCGCGTCCGCAGTCGCGAACGCGTCCGCCTCCCATTCCGGCTTGTACGCCGGAACGAAACCTAGCGCCGCGTTCCGGCGCACCGTTTCGAGGCAGGCGTTCAAAAACATATCTTCCGGGAATGGCGGCATATACAGCCCCTTCATCGACCTGAAAAAGCGCGCGGCGTTCCTGTCCGGCCTGAACACGGCAAGCCCGCCGTTTTTCTGCGGCAGCGCTTTTAGGCCCTCGAAAACTCCCATGCCGTACTGCGTGGCGTAGGAGACTAGCGGCATATCGTCAAAACAGTTACGCGCCTCCGCAAGTTTTTCGCGCTCCGCGTCCGGAAGTGCCGCCTCGTCCGCCTGACTCTTATGCGGTTTTTCGATAAACTCCTCTTTCCACTCGCCAGAATACTTTGCCCTGTACACGACCGGATAATTGTTCAATGAAAACGCCATCTTCGTCCCCCTTAAAATTATGATTCGACAGGCCTGCGGCTTATGCCCGCCCTTAACAGATTATACGCGCGACGGCGGTTTTAAATAAGACAGCGGCTTTCAAGCCGTTTTTGCTGAAGCCCTCTATTCAGCGTATTTTGTTCTTCCAGGGAAAACTCTTAATCTGTTTGACGCGTCCCGTTTTTAACAGGGCTAAACAGGCGCGTTTGGCGTCGTTCGCGCTCCATCGGGCTGTCGGAAATTCCGCGAGGAATTCCGCCGGGCATTCTCCGGCAAGGACGCGGGCCGCTTCTTCGACCGTGTACGAGCGCCTGTTGCGGCGGAAAAAGTCACGCAGTGGAGCGTCCTCGCGCACGGCCGCTCCGGCTTTCCCGGAGCATACGTCGCAACACTCGGTTTCCGGTTTTTCGCCGCCGCCTTCATAGTTTAGAAGCTCCAAAAGCCGTTCCCGCCTGCAACGTCCGCAATCGCGGGCATAGTCGAACAGGTCGGCAAGACGGCGTCTGTCCGCTTCTGTCTTTGCCCTCCTCATGGCGGACTCGTCGTCAGGCCCCCACAGCAGGAAGGCTTTTGACACGCCGCCGTCCCGTCCGGCGCGTCCGGATTCTTGCAGGTAAGCCTCAACCGAGGGCGGGCAGTCGCGGTGTATCACTGTGCGAATATTGGCTTTGTCCACTCCCATGCCGTAGGCGCAGGTGGCGACTAGCGTCCCGTCATCGCTCGAAAAGAACCATTTTTCAACGTCGGTCTTTTCTGCGCGCTCGAGTCCGGCATGGTAGAAGCGAACCTCGCTTGTTTGCAGGCCGTTCCGCAGATAGCGGGCAAGATTTTCCGTGCCGCAGCGCGACGAGCAGAACACTATTGCGGGACGCTCGTTTGCCAGAAGTATGTCGCGGACGGCAAGGTCGCGGAGTATCGCTCCTTGCGCCGAATACGCGATGTTCGAGCGGTCGGGATTCCCGACAATTTGACGCGCCCCCGCGTCGCCGAAAATGTACCGGCCTATCTTTTCAAGTACGGGAGCGGACGCTGTCGCTGTAAAGGCGGTAACGAGCGGGGCGGCGGACGCCTCGATTATCCTGCCGATTTCAAGATAGCTCGGCCTGAAACTTTCGCCCCACTCGCTTACGCAGTGAGCCTCGTCAATTACGACGTGGACTATGCCCATCTCCGGCAGCAGCTTTAGCAGTTTTTCGGTAAGCAGTACCTCGGGATTGGCTATGATGAAACGGCTTTCTCCGCCGCGTATATTTTCCATGACCGCCGCCCGTTCTTCCGCGCTCTGGCCGCCGCGCAGTATCACCGGCGCGAAATTTTTTTCCATCAGCCGCCGTTCCTGATCCGCCATCAGCGACAGTATCGGGTAGATTACGAGAGTCGGGCCGTCCAGCAACATAGCCGGGAGCTGGAAACAGAGCGATTTGCCCGCGCCCGTGGGCAGTATCACTATTTGCCGCCCCAGAGCCGCCCTGTCATCCCGCGCGAGCTCCCCGCCACGCCCGTCCGTCTCCGGCTCGCAGACCTCTAAACCGCCAAGACCGCCGCCGTCATCCGCGCTGCCGCCGTATACAAGATCCCAGCGTATGTTCACGCCTGAGGCTTCCGCCGCCTCGATGATATTGCCCGTTACAAGCCGCTGGTACGGAAAAAGATAGTTCATGCCGAACAGTTTTTTTACAGCGTCCTGTATGGGATCGCCAAAACCATTATTCATTTTTATGATTCCTCCGCCTATAATATTGGCGCGAATATGAAAAACGCTTCACTTTATTTTTCGCGCGGCATTATAAATGACACTTGTCATAAGGCGTCAGAAAACGTCGCGCGGATTTGCGCGAGCGCCATTTAAAGAAAATATGACGGCGGCGTATTGGACGGAGGCCGCGGCCTACCGCCGCCTGAAAACGGCCAAAGATTCGATATGCTTTGTCTGCGGGTAAAAGTCGTAAAACGACAGCGATTCGAGTTTTAAGCCGCCATTTTTTGACACGGCTTGAGGCGGCGCTCCCCCTTCGGGCGATGACAGCAGGGCGGCGTCCCTGGCCAGCGCGGCGGGATTGCATGAAACGTAGCACAAAATATCGCAGTTCGTTCCAAGGAAACGGGCCATCGCTGAACTTAACCCCTGCCGTCCCGGGTCCGCCACGGCAAAACCGTAAGGCTCGCGGACGGATTTTCCTGTATTCAAAACCCATAACGTGTCGCTTTGTCCGAAAAAACGCGCGCCGTTGATACGCACGTTTTCGCGTGCAAGACGCAACGCGTCCTTGTTTGATTCTAACAGGTCGACGCGTTCAAAATGTTCCTGTAAAAAAACGCCGAATGTTCCCGCTCCGCAGTAAAAATCCGCGGCGGGAAGCCTCTTGTCGGCTGATTCGGCTACGGCAAGCATTTCGCTTATCAGCGGTTCCAGCAGCGCGCCGTTGCTCTGAAAAAACACGCCCGCGTCTATCTTTATGTCTTTTTGGCGGACGCGCGCCGTGCCGCGGGAGTTCCGTCCTTCCACCAGCAGAACGGAATCGCCGCCGTAAACGCAGAAACGGTCCCTGTCAACGGGCGGAACTATACCGCCTTCCCGCAACGCCCGCCGTATCGAAGGCACGGCGACAAGGCAGTCGTTTATTGGAACGATTTCCGGCGGAGCGCTCCCGCCGTCCCGTCCGCCTCTAGACATAAACCCGCACACGCTTTCACGCCGCCGCTCAAGGTCAAGCGGGCGCGCCCGTCCGCCGCGACGGGATTTTCCAAGGCTCGCCGCGTCCGGCAGGACGCGGCGCAACTGTATCCTGCCGCGATAACCGAAAGGCCGCGACGGTATTACCCTTATGTCCGGCACGCGCGCTCCGGCTGAGCGCAGAAACGCCTGCCGCAGAATTTCCTTTTTTAACCGCAACTGTTCCCCGTAATCGACCCCTTGCAACGCGCAGCCGCCGCAACGTCCCAGATACGGGCAGAGGCTGTCTTCGCCGCAGCCGGGTTTGTTCAATTGCCTTTTCCCAGCAGTTCTTCGTAGAGTCGGTAGTTTTCGCTGTCAAAGCAGACAAACACGACGCGTTTTACCGAAGGGGTCCGCCGCAGGGTTTTGCGGACCGTGTCTATGGCGACGCGGGCCGCTTCAGGTTTCGGGTAGCCGTAAACGCCGGTACTGATATTCGGAAAGGCAACGCTTTCGAGTCCGGCCTTTTCCGCCGCTTCAAGGCTGTTGCGGTAACAGTCGGCAAGAAGAGCGGAGTCTTCCTTGCCGCCGCTGTAGACCGGACCTACGGTATGTATCACCTTTTTGCAAGGCAGCCGTCCCGCGCCCGTTACGACGCACTGTCCGGTCGGACAGCGTCCGTGCGGTCCGGCCGGAATCTTTAAACACTCGTCGTACAGCGCGCTCCCGGCGGCCCTGTGAATGGCCCCGTCAACGCCTCCTCCCCCAAGCAGGCCGGAGTTGGCGGCGTTTACAACAGCGTCAGTCTTTTGCGTTGTGATATCGCCCATTATCAGCTCTATATCAGCCATAACGCCTCCTTAGCGGCTCTAAGCGAAGGTAAGCCGCTGCTTCAAATTGTCCGTTACTATGTCGTACACGATCCCGCCGTCCTCGTTCACGGACTTTTCACAGCTTATTTCAGTCCCGACAAGGTACCGTTTCACGTAGCCGTCAAGATCGTCCGTCTCAATTTCGCTCACAAAAACGTCCCTCATCTGGTTGCCGGAACAAAGATTGAAAATCTCGCGTATCATTTCATAAGTCATCGCCGCCTCCAAACCCGCCGACGGGCTTCGTTCGCTCCGCGCGGGCACGCCTTTTTTTTCCAAAATTCACGGAGCCTCCAGCGCGGCGCCGTATTTTTCATAGAACGAGGTATCGAAGTTGCCCGATATGAACGCGGGATGGGCTATCGCGCGGCGCTGGATTTGCAGATTCGTTTTTACGCCTTCTATTACAAGTTCCGATAGCGCCCTGCCCATGCGTGCGAGGGCGGACGGCCTGTTTTCTGCGTGAACGATTAATTTGGCTATCATAGAATCGTAATGGGGCGGCACGTCCGCGCCCTGGTACAGGAACGAATCGAAACGGGTGCCGGGTCCGCCAGGAATCTCAAGGCGCGTGATTTTTCCGGGAGAAAGGGCGTTGACGCGGCATTCTATCGCATGGCCGCGGACAGGCAGCACGCCGCCTTCGAGTTCCGTGCGGTTTTCGGCGCAGGCGAGTATCTGTTCGCGAACAATATCGACTCCGGCAAGCGTTTCGCTTACAGGATGCTCGACCTGAAGGCGGGCGTTCACCTCCATAAAGTAAAAATTTTCGCCCTCAGTCAAAAATTCAATAGTGCCTGCGCCTTTATATTTCAATTCGCCAAACATTTTTGACGCGCCTAGCGCCATTTTGTTCCGCATCCCGGCGGTTACCGCCGGAGACGGGCTTTCTTCTATCAGTTTTTGATGGTTTTTTTGCACGGTGCAGTCCCGCTCGCCCAGTATCGTTACCTTTCCGTTGCCGTCGGACAGCATTTGTAACTCTACATGGCGCGGTTTTTCGATATAACGCTCGATGAACACCCTGCTGTCTGCAAAATTCGCTTCCGCCTCGCTGACACAGAGCCGAAGATTCACGGAAAGCTCGTCCATAGAACGGATTATCCGCATCCCTTTGCCGCCGCCGCCGGCCGCCGCCTTTATTATCACGGGAAAACCCAGCTCGGCAACGGCATTTGCGGCGGCTTCCGCGTCCGTAACGGCGTCCTTGGTACCGGGCGTAACGGGCAGTCCGAACCGGGCCGCCGCTTCCCGCGCCGCTACCTTGTCGCCAAGCAGGGCTATCGTGTCCGGATTCGGGCCTATGAACACAAGCCCCGATTTTCCGACCAGACGCGCGAACGCGGCGTTCTCCGACAAAAAGCCTACTCCGGGATGCACGGCGTCGCAACCCTGCCGGAGCGCCGCCATGATGATGTTTTCGGGGACAAGATAGCTTTTCGCCGCGGGCGGCGGGCCGATGCACACCGCCTTGTCCGCAAGCCGCGCGTGCAGACTCCCCGCGTCCGCCGTGGAATACACCGCCACTGTGCCGATGCCCATCTCGCGACAGCTGCGGATTATTCGGACGGCTATCTCGCCGCGGTTCGCTATCAAAATACGTTTTACAGGCATAGCAAACATTTTCGGGTTTTACGGCTTGTTTGTAAAGATTAAAAAACGAAGCGGCGGGTTATATTTTATCGGCGATTCAAATACACTAGACTTCATGCAGTACAGAAAAGACAAAAAATCCGGCAACGGCCTTTCCGTTTTGGGTTTTGGATGCATGCGTTTTCCGCGTTCGTTAGGCGTTATCGATATGAAAAAAACCTCCGCCATGATAACGGAGGCGGTGAACCGGGGCGTTAATTATTTTGACAGCGCGTGGATTTACCCCGGCAGCGAAGAGGCGCTGGGAAGCGCGCTGGCCGAAAACGGACTTCGGGACAAGGTATACATCGCGTCGAAGCTGCCTGTCATCGTCTGCAAAAAATCAGACGACTTTGACAAATACTTTTCGCAGTCGTTGAGCCGTCTAAAGACGGACCGCATAGATTACTACCTGATGCATATGCTGACTGATATCAAATCGTGGGAAAGGCTGAAAGGCTGGGGGATAGAGGACTGGATAGCGGCTAAGAAGCGGAGCGGTGAAGCGCGGCAGATTGGATTTTCTTTTCACGGCAGCCGCGATGATTTTTTGGCAATTCTCGATTCGTACGACTGGGATTTCTGTCAGATTCAGTACAACTATTCGAATGAAAACTATCAGGCCGGACGGGCGGGGCTAAAGGCCGCCGCCGAAAAGGGGATACCGGTGATTATCATGGAACCTCTGCTGGGCGGCAGGCTGGCGAACGGCCTGCCGAAAGCGGCCTGCGAGGCGCTAAGGATGGCGGACGCTAAGCGCTCTCCCGCCGGGTGGGGGCTGGCGTGGCTTTGGGACCAGAGCGAGGTTACCGTGGCGCTGTCCGGCATGAACCGCATCGAACAGCTTGACGAAAATATCCGGTTTGCCGACGAGGCCCGCGTCGGAAGCCTTGGCGCGGCGGATTTTGCCGTGTTTGAAGAGGTCAAAAGTATTTTAAACGCCTCTTACAAAATAGGATGCTCAGGTTGCGGCTACTGTATGCCCTGTCATAACGGCGTAAACATTCCGGGTTGCTTTGCCGCGTACAACGCGAGCTTCGCGTTTTCGCTTGTCCAAGGCTTACAGCAGTACGTTACCAGCACGGGGGCGGCGACATTGCATCCGCACATGGCCGGGCAGTGCGTAAAGTGCCATAGATGCGAAAAACACTGTCCGCAGAATATCAAGATCGGCGCCGAGATGGACAACGTTAAAAAACGCCTTGAGCCGTTCTGGGTTGGCGGAATTCTCGCCATCGCGAGGAAATTTTTGGGGATATCCGCCGGCAAGGCGAGTTGAATGGCTGTATATCGCGTATATGTTGAAAAAAAAGCTGATTTCGCTTCCGCGGCGGAGGATTTGAGAGCGGAGCTTGTCCGCGTTCTCGGCATAAGGGGGCTGAAAAAGGCGCGAATAGCGCAGCGCTATGACATCGAAGGGATAGACAGGGCGCTGTTCGATCATGTGGCGCGCACCGTGCTGAGCGAGCCGCCCGTAGACGACGTTTATTTTGACGCTCCGTCAGCCGGTTTCATCTGCGCCGTAGAATATTTGCCGGGACAGTTCGACCAGAGGGCAGATTCGGCGGCGGAATGCATACAGCTTATATCGCAGGCGGAACGGCCTGTTACGAGTAACGCCAGGCTTTATATGTTTGACGGCGAGATAACGGACGCCGACAAGAAAAAGATCGAAAAATATCTGATAAACCCAGTCGACAGCAGGCCGGCCTGCATGGCGGAAAGAACCTCGTTGCGGCCCCGCCGTATCGAGCCTCCCGATGTCGGTACGATATACGGTTTCATCGGCATGAAAAAAACGGACGCGGAGCTTGGGCGGATCATCGAATCGTACTCCCTTGCGATGGATAAAGACGATCTCGCGCTGTGCATGGATTATTTCAGGAGCGAAAACCGCGACCCCGTCATAACGGAACTCCGCGTCATCGATACGTACTGGAGCGACCATTGCCGCCATACGACTTTCAACACGGCGCTGGACAGCGTGACGGCAGGCGACGCTCCGGACGGGGAGACGCACGGAACGTACCGGCGGTATCTGGAGTTGCGAAAAGAGATTTACGGGGAAAGGAGCGTCCCCGTTACGCTGATGGATATAGCGACAATCGGGGCCAAGTATTTGTCGCTTTCGGGGCGGCTTAAGGACTGGGACAGAAGCGACGAGAATAACGCCTGCTCTATTAAGATAAAGGCTGATAACGGCGGCAAGGAGGAGGACTGGTTGCTGCTGTTCAAGAACGAGACGCACAACCATCCCACGGAGATCGAGCCGTTTGGCGGTGCGGCCACCTGCATAGGAGGGGCGATACGGGACCCGCTGTCAGGCCGCGCCTACGTTTACCAGGCTATGCGGGTAACGGGCGCGGGGAATCCGCTCGCTCCCGCTGAGGCCGCGCTCGAAGGCAAACTGCCGCAACGCAGGCTGGTAACTGAGGCGGCGCGCGGGTATTCGAGTTACGGGAAT
Source organism: Spirochaetaceae bacterium (assembly GCA_031255395.1). GTDB lineage: Bacteria > Spirochaetota > Spirochaetia > Treponematales > Breznakiellaceae > JAIRMY01. The sequence goes on from JAIRSQ010000060.1 coordinate 14,912, forward strand.
CAGGTCGGGATAGCTACGGGGCTTGTGGAGGAATTTTACCACGAGGGGTACGCCGCCAAGCGGATGGAGATAGGGGCGGCGATTGGCGCCGTTCCCGCCGAAAAGGTGCGGCGGGAACGGCCGCGCTCCGGCGATACCGTAATCGTTGTTGGCGGCAGGACGGGGCGGGACGGCTGCGGAGGCGCGACCGGCTCGTCAAAACCGCACAGCAAAGAGAGCCTTGAAAGCTGCGGGGCGGAAGTGCAGAAAGGGAACGCGCCGGTCGAGCGGCATTTGCAACGGCTATTCCGCAATCCGTCCGCCGCGTTGATGATAAAACGATGCAACGACTTTGGAGCGGGCGGCGTCGCCGTCGCGATAGGCGAGCTTGCCGCCGGGCTTTCTATCGACCTTGACGCGTTGCCCGTAAAGTATGCCGGACTGGACGGCACGGAACTTGCGATTAGCGAGAGCCAGGAGCGGATGGCCGTCGTTACGGACGAAAAGGACGCGGCGGCCTTTATCTCGCTTGCCGCAGCCGAAAACCTTGAGGCGGTCGTCACCGCCCGCGTTACGGACGAAAACCGCCTTGTGATGAGGTGGCGCGGAAAAAAAATCGTTGATATCTCGCGGGATTTTCTTAATACTAACGGCGCGGAAAAACACGCGCGCGCGCGAACGCCGCGCTTTGAAGCGCCGCTTCCGTCCCGCCCCGCGGAACGTAATTTCGAGAAACGGCTTACGGAGCTTGTTTCCGACCTCAACTCCTGTTGCAAGAGGGGGCTGTTCGAGCGTTTTGATTCGACGATAGGAGCGGGGACGGCACTCGCTCCCGCGGGCGGAGTTTTCCAGCTTACGCCGGCGCAGTGTATGGCGGCAAAACTGCCTGTCGAAGGCGGCACGTACACTTGCGCTGGCATGGCCTTTGGCTTTGACCCGTACATATCGGCGGCAAATCCCTACGAGGGGGCGTATCTGGCCGTGCTTGAGAGCGTCGCCAAACTTGTCGCCGCCGGATTCCCGCTCGACAGCGTTTATTTGAGTTTTCAGGAATACTTTCCGAGGCCGGGGAACGATGCGGAACGCTGGGGGCTTCCGGTTGCCGCGTTGCTGGGCGCGCTTCAGGCGCAGCTCGATTTAGGCGCGGCGGCGATAGGCGGCAAGGATTCGATGTCCGGCACGTTTGAAAACCTTGACGTGCCGCCAAGCCTAGTGTCCTTTGCCGTGGCGCACGGGCACGCAGGCGGCGTCATAGGCGGCGAGTTTAAGAAGGCGGGGCACGAGGTTTTATGGGTGCGCCCCGCTTCGCGGTCAGCGAAGCGGGGGTCGCGGCTTTTCAAGCCCGAAGCCTTTAACGCGGCGCTCAGGCTGATAGAAAAACTGGTTGCCGAAAAGAAGGCCGTATCGGTCTATGTCGCGCTCAGGGGCGGCGCGGCGGAAGCTCTGTTCAAGATGGCCTGCGGCAACAGGATAGGCGTCGCGTTCAAAGGCCTTGCCGATGAGGACGCGCTGTTTGAATACAAGGCCGGTTCGTTTATCGCTGAATTGAACGATGGGATTACGGCGCAAGACATCGAAAGCGGGCATGAAAGCGTTGTCGCCGAAACGCTGGGAAAAACTTCGCCGGATTACGCGTTTGTCATCGGGGAACAGACTGTCGATTTGAAGCGGGTACAGCGGGCGTGGGAGTCGAAACTTGAAAGCGTGTTTCCCGTCAGCGACGGCAACGCGGAAAAAGAGGTTCCCTGCCTGGATTACAGGGCGAAAATGCCAGCGCGGGCGGGAACGCCTGTGGCAAGGCCGCGCGCGCTTATTCCGGTATTTCCCGGCACTAACTGCGAGTATGACACGGCGCGCGCCCTCCGCGCCGCCGGCGCGGAGGCGGAAATTTTTGTTGTCAGGAATCTGAATCCGGCCATGGTGGCGGAAAGCGCCGCGTTCTTTGCCAAAAGGATAGACGCGGCTAATATGCTCGTCATTCCGGGAGGATTTTCAGGCGGAGACGAACCGGACGGTAGCGCGAAGCTGATAGCGGCGTTTTTTCGCGGCGGCCCGGCGGCGGACGCGATAACGCGCCTTTTGGATGCGAGGGACGGCCTGATACTCGGAATCTGCAACGGTTTTCAGGCGCTGATAAAGCTGGGCCTTGTCCCGTTCGGGAAAATAAAAAACATGGAAGCGGGAGACCCCGCGCTCGCGTTCAACACGATAGGCCGCCATCAGAGCCGCTTGGT
>JAIRSQ010000061.1 GCA_031255395.1 Spirochaetaceae bacterium
CGTTCTATTACGCCGCCTGCGCGGCGGAAATAGCGGCGTTTTTCTTCTCGCTGTATATGTACAAAAAAAGCTCCCTGTCGGCCATATCGTTTAAAATCGGCTTCACCTTTTTTGTGTTCTTTTTGACACTTTTTTGCGTGTATTTATACACCGCAAGCCGGTCGCCGTTCGCTGTCCGGTTTTTGCTTATGCTCCTGAGTTTCCAGACGATTTTTGTGCTGGACACAGTCGCGCTGATAATCATAAACGCGGCGGTCATATCGGTTTTCTTTGTTATCCGCGTTTATTACGGCAAAATTTCGGGGACTTATGTCGCTGCCAACAGCGTATTTGATATTTTGAACACTGTTTTTTCTTCGCTGATATGCGTAACCTTCAATTGGTATATCTCTCGCTCTATCATACGCGGCATAATCGAGCGCAACCACGACCAGCTTACCGGCCTAAATAACAGGCGGAGCTTCGAGCAGTCAGTGAACTTTTACACCTCCGTATGCCGCCACGTCCACCAGACCGTGTGCGTCATCATGATGGATGTCGATTTCTTCAAAAATTACAACGATCTGTACGGACACACGAGAGGTGACAACGTTTTACAGATGATAGGCAAAACGCTGAAAGAACTGTCGGACGAATACCGGCTGTACGCTGCCCGCGTTGGCGGCGAAGAATTTATCATCATGTGGACCGAAAACCGCCTGCTTGAAGCGGAGCGCATGGCCCTTAAAATCCGCAAAAAGATCATTGATTTGCAGATACCGCATGAAAAATCGGCCATAGCGCCCTATATCACCGCCAGTTTCGGAATGTATTTCATGCGCGGAGGAAGCACGGACAGCATGAGGGAACTTTACAATTACGCCGATATAGCCTTGTACAGGGCAAAGGAGGCGGGGCGGAACTGCATCGCTATACTCGATTCCGCCGGACACACCTGCCGCCTGGTGGAATTGCGCCCTCCCGATGAATTGGTAAGGCCATGAGTGTCAGGCATATTTCCGCGTTCGGGCTTTTTAAGGTTTGTTTTTCGCTGTTTATAGCGGCTTGCGTTCCGGCGGAAGAACGGGCGCAGCCAAAACTGGAAACAAAAAATATCGTCATCGTGAATCAGGCGGGCGAGGACGTTAGCCTTGTTGCGGAGCTTGCCCGTACCGCGGAAGAGCAAGGCAGGGGGCTCATGTTCAGAAAGAAACTTGAAGACGGCGAAGGAATGCTGTTTGTCTATGAACGCGACCAGATACTGTCATTTTGGATGAAGAACACGACGATACCGCTGTCGATAGCCTTTATAAGCGGCGGCGGACGCATCGTGGAAATCAAAGATATGCGGCCATTGAATCTGAGCCCCGTCCGGTCTAGCCGTTCAGTCCGGTACGCGCTGGAAGCGCCGCAGGGCTGGTTTGAACGCTCAAATATCTCCGCGGGCTGTGCCGTAAAAATGTGACGTTTTAAGACGCCAAACGCGCCGACTGGGGAGCGATGCCCTCACTCTGCCGAAAGCGGGGCGCGAAGCCCGCCTTCGGGCCCGCCGAAAATCTCCGCCATCAAATCGTAAAAATAATCGGCGCTTTTATACAAATCGTTCCGGCGCAGCATGTGGCGGCTGGCAATGTCCTCGGTATATTCACCCAGCGGGTAAACGCCAAAATTGACATAGCCCGCCTCGTAATGCGTAACGAGGGGCAAAAGTTCCGCCTCTTCAACGGTAACAGCGTGCGGCGGGGAGGCGTCCTTTCTTATGCTCACCCGCATCATCCCGCCCAGGAGCCGGGGCGGCCGGTTCTGCGCCGACAAAAAGTTGCCCAGCGAAAAAAAACATACCATCGGGGCGGCCTCTTCGCGCGGAACGGCGCGAAGGGGCTGCAAAACGTGCGGATGATGCCCTATCACAAGGTCAACATTCCGGGAAGCCAGAAAACGGGCAAGCTCCTCCTGCCGTTTGCTGGGCGCGTGCTCGTACTCGTTCCCCCAATGCATGGACACAACCAGAAAATCGCAGAGCGGCCGGAGCGCGTCTATCTCTTTCGCCATGATTTCGGTGTCGATGAGCGACACGAGAAACGGCTTGTCCTTTGGCAGCGGGATGCCGTTGGTGCCGTATGTGTACGCCAGGAAACCGACACTGATATTGTTTTTTACGATGATGTTCTTTTTGACATCAGCGCGGCTTTCCTCCGAGCGGTTAATCCCCAGCACGAGCGTGTCCCGTTGCCCGTCCCAAAAATCCATCACTTCGAATACCGCCCGCTCGCCCTTGTCCATCGCGTGGTTCGTGGCGTGGTTTACGACGTCAAACCCAAGACTGACTATAGTACGGCCTATGTCCTTGGGCCCGTTGAACGTCGGGTACCCCGAATATCCGAAATCCTTGCCGGCTATCAGCGTCTCCTGATTGATGAAGGCGATATCCGCGTCTTTTATCATCGGAGCGACCCGCGTGTAGTATTTGTCAAAATTAAATACGTCTTCCGTTTCCGTTTGGGCGTTGTTTATAAGTTCGCGGTGGATAAGGTTGTCGCCGACCGCTATCATAGTAAGGCTGTAATAGTCAGGCGTTGCCGGCGCTTCCGCCGCCGCAGGCGGCGGAAGCGCCGGCAGTTCCGCGGTCCTTCTGCCGCTGGCGCAGGAAAGGCTAAATAATGACAGGCAAAAAACGGCGCTCAGGAAAGCCGGCAAAACGAAGCCGCCCGCCCTGTTAAGTTTGTTTGTTTTAACGTTCATCGCTATCGGTTTCCTTCGCGTCCCATTCGGCGTCGATGCGCCGCCGTTCAAATTCGGCGATATAAGCGAGTCCAGGGCAGTCTCTGCGGTGTATTATGATGCCGCGTCCGCAGGACACGTAGCCTATGATTTCGTCCGGCGGTTCAGGACAGCAGCATTTGGCAAAACGGAACAGCATATTCTTTTCGCGCTGCACCAGCACGCGCGAACAGGCCGGGCGGGCGGCGCGTTTTTCGCGGGCGGCGTTCCGCAGGGCCGCCTTGCCGTGCCGCTCGCTTTCAATCTGCTTTTTTTTGATCGCCGCCTGTTTTTCGTGCCTTACGGCCTCGTCGTTCAGCGCGAGCCACGCCCGTATTTTGCTTCGCGCCTTGGACGTTTTAACTATGTGTTCCCAGTTTTCGTGCGGGCGGGCGTTCTGGGACGTTAGGATTTCTACGATCTGCGTGTTTTTCAGCGGCCTGCTCAGCGGTATGATCGCGCCATCCGCCTTTGCCGCGTGGCAATGATCGCCTATCGCAGTATGTATGCTGTACGCAAAGTCTATAGGCGTGGCTCCCTGCGGCAGTTCTACGACCTTTCCTTGCGGCGTAAAAACAAAAATCGAATCCTTTAGCATTTCTTTTTTTATTTCTTCCATTGCCGAAACGTCAAAACCGCGCGCTATATTTTTTAGCCTGTTTACCAGCGGCAGTTCTTTTTTATCCGCCTTGGCCGCGTCTTGGCTCTTTTTGTAAAGCCAATGTGAAGCGTAGCCGTACTCCGCAGTCTCGTTCATATCGAAGGTTCTTATCTGTATTTCAAGCATATTGCCGCTTCCGCCTCCGCTTTCCTCGCCGTCGAACGCCAGCACGGTCGTGTGCAGACTCTGATAGCCGTTCGATTTTGGCATCGCTATGTAGTCTTTGAAGCGCCCGTCAACGGGGTTCCACAAGCTGTGAATCATGCCGAGCAGGGCGTAACAGTTTTCCGCGCTGCCGCATAACAGGCGCAACCCGAACAGGTCGTAAAGATCGCCTGCCTCTTTGTTGCGTTTCCTCATCTTTCGGTATATCGAATAGAAGTGCTTTGCCCGGCTTTTTATTTCGATTTCCATGCCTCGTTTTTTCGCTTCCGAGCGGATGCGCGATTTTACGGCATCGAGAAAAAGCTCGCGCTCTGCCTGTTTCAGCGCGACAATGCTTTTTATCTGATTGAAAGCGGCGGGATTCAGTTCTTTAAGGCAGAGGTCTTCGAGTTCGTCCTTAAGCCGCGCTACGCCGACGCGCTCGGCCAGCGGAGCGTAAATATCCAGGCATTCCTGGGCGACGCTCCTGCGTTCCCGTTGCGGGAAGCTGTTTATCGCCCTCATGTCGCGCAGTTTTCCGGCAAGGCATATAAACACGACGCGGATATCTTCGACCATGGCGAACAGCATCTTTCTGATCTTTTCCGCTTCGGCTGTCGACTTGTCTTTTGCCGAAAGTCTGGACACTTTGGCGGCGCCGGCGGTCAGCGCCGCGGCGCTTTCGCCAAAATCCGCGCTAATTTTTTTTATATCCTCTTCATTTTTGCATGAACCCGACAACAGCGCCGCGATTATACAGTCCGTGTCAAGCCCCATTTCGGTTATTATAGCGGCAAGCTCGATGCCGCGCGGGTCGCCGCACTGCGAAAAAGCTTTTTCAGAGCGCCGCTCGTCCGGCCATTCAAAATATTTTGCGGATTTGTCGCGGAACGGCTGGGAGCGGCGCGCGTTTTCCATAAAATACTCCTCGTCTGAATGTTAGTGAATTTGACAGTGAAAGTGAACCCGCCTTGAATTGCCGGCGCGAATCCGCCGTGTCGGGGAGCGCAAAAACCCCGCTTAGGGGACTCGACTATCTTGACAAAACGGTTTATAATATCGGCATGAATATCTTAAAGAGCGGCATTCCAGATAATAGGCCGATATTGGTTGAATGGCAGGAACGCTATTCGGTGGGGATCCCAAAAATTGACGAGCAGCATAAGGAGCTGTTGCGGCTTACAAACGAGCTATACGCGTCTTGTTTGAAGGACAATGACGAGGAAGAAAAGGCTCATTTCAAGAAAACTATCAGCGCGCTTGTCAATTATGTGTCGGAACATTTTGCCGCCGAGGAACGGCTGCTTAAGCGAGTGGACTATCCCGAATATGCCGCACATAGAAGCGAGCATACGGGTTTCGTGAAAAAGGTGCTGGAACAGGTAACCGAATTCAACGAAGGAAAGAATTTTGCTCCCAATTCATTCGTCCGTTATCTTAAAGACTGGATATTGGGACACATCGCCGTATCGGACAAGCGTTACTCGGAATATATATTCGCGCTCAAAAAGCAGGGCAAGATTTAGCGGCGCAAAGCGCCGCTGTCTTTTGGGCCGACAGGATTCGAACCTGTGCATGCCGGAGCCAAAACCCGGTGGCTTACCACTTGCCTACGGCCCAGTAGAAACAAACCTCGCCGCCGCGGAGCGGCGTGGCATTAAATCTGCCGCGTGAATAAGACAGTCTCAGCGCGTTGCCGCAAAACAACGCCGGCTTGCAAGCCTGTCGTGCCGGACGCGGGTTTTTCGCCCCGCGTCCGCGGCGTCCGCTTGTTAGTCATCGTCCTGGAAATTGCCGTCATCGTACTTTTCCAAAATGCTGCTTTGCATTTTCGTTCTGAATTCAACATTTATAGGATGAGCCACATCCTTATAGTCGCCGGTCTTGCTTTTCCGGCTCGGCATAGCGATAAAAAGCCCGTCCTTGCCTTCGATGATTTTAACGTTGTGAATCACAAAGCAATCATCAAAAGTGATGGTAACATAGGCCTTCAATTTGCCTTCGCCATTCGCTTTCCTGATTTTAATATCTGTTAGCTGCATAATTACACTCCTATTACGAGCCTCGTCGCCGCATAGACGCAAACAAGTTCGCCGCAAAACTTGCGGCGCGGTTGAACTCTGCAACAAACGAAAAACTTCCTATCATACCATTATTGCAAAAAAACACCGTCAAGACAAGCGGGCAGAATTTTCAGGCCGCGCTCCGCTCCTTAAAGCGACCGCTCGCCGCGCTCCCCTTATCTGGGCGGCGGCGGCACGGTGATTATGCGCCCCGATATTACGCGGTCGGGGTTGCGGATACCGTTATACCGCGCTATATACCTGTAATACCACGGATTCCGGTAAGCGGCCTGCGAAACGTCCCAAAGAGTGTCTCCCCAGCGCAGCCTGTACTTTATCCCGCCGGCGGGTATAACTGCGGGAAATTTGACGGAAAACACGGGAGCGTTTGAGCGCCGGAGCGAAGAGGGCGGGGGCGTTTGCCGCGGTTCTTCGACTGGAGGCGCGGCAGGTGGCGCTACGGCGACGGGCGGAACCGCGGGAATAACGGCCGTAACTTCAGGAACGTCTTCGACTGTTTCCGCGGGCGGCGTTTCGGCAATGTTTTGCGACGGCGGCACGTACAGTTCCTGTTTTGCCCGGAACACGAAAAACCACAGCGCGAAAACAGCAAGCAGAACGGCAACTAACGCGGTCGTGGCAAAACGCACGAAATTAGGGCGTTTAACGGCGGCGGCGGATTTATTACCCGATATATCTTCGTGCTCAAACAAAAAATCCTCAAAATTTGGGACACCCTCGTCGGGCGGCATCGAAGCGATCATCAGGTTCTTGTTTTTTTTGTCGGGATTGTCAAGATCGCGGGCTTCTGCCAAAAGTTCGCCGTTCTCATTGTAAGAGACGACAAGCTCAATTGACGGGCTGCCCTCTTTTTTTCGAGCGATATTTTCGACTATAAGCGTCCCGACATAGGCAGCGTTAGCCATAGACATAGAAGATGTCTTATAAATATCAATCTGTACGTTTGTTTGCGCGTCATGCGCGGTGGTAAGAACGAGCCGCTTTTTTGCAACCTTATTCTCCTCCAAAATAGGAAAAAACGCGCCATTCGCAATTTTAATGCCGATCATCGAGGACATTTCAAAACTCCTTGCATCGCCATGGACTAATTTCTTAAATATTGGCTTACGTTAAGGATTAAAACCAGCCTAGTAAGTCTAATGCCGTTGCGCCTGCGAGTCAAGACCGCTCGCCGCAAACTAAAATGCCGTTACGTTCTATGGCGCGCCCGTTGCCGTCCGGCGAAAAATCCCCAAAATTCGCTCTTCCAAAACTGAAATTTTGAAACAGCGGCGCTTATCTCTCGTTTTTTTTCGCGCTATACTGCGGTTGGAGGGCGGCGAAAAATTGAAACCCGAAAGCCGCCTGTAAAGAACAGATTATGGAATTTCAATACTGGCACCCCGACAGGGAAAAAATTGGACGGGAGGAGTTACGTTCCCTTCAGCTTGACGCGCTGAAAAAAAGCGTTGCCGGCGCGTTGCGGACGGATTTTTATGGCAAGCGGCTGGCGGAGTCGGGGATTAGTAGCGCGGACGATATAACGAGCCTTGACGATGTCAGGCGTATCCCGGTCACGACAAAGAACGACCTGCGCGCGGCGTTTCCTTACGGAATGCTGGCGGTTGACAAGTCGGAGGTGGTGCGTCTCCACGCTTCGAGCGGCACGACCGGCGTTCCGACCACGATATACTTTAGCCGGAACGACATCGCTTCGTGGTCCGGGCTGGTGGCGCGCTCGATTTACTCGACCGGCTGCACGGAGGCGGACGTGTTTCAGAATATGATAACCTATGGCCTCTTTACGGGCGGGCTTGGCTTTCATTACGGCGGCGAGGAGGTGGGGATGCTCGTTATACCGAGCGGCCCGGGCAACACGACGCGGCAGTTCCGCCTGATGAGGGATTTCGGGACGACGGTCGTCCACGCCACGCCGAGTTTTCTGCTCCATGTCGAAAGCAGGATGCGGGACGAGGGGGTGCGGCGCGACAGCCTTAGCCTGAAGCGGGCGTTCGCGGGAGCCGAGCCGTATTCCGAGGACGCGCGGCGCAGAATCGAGGAGTTGCTGCAAATCGACGTGTTTAACTCGTACGGCCTTTCCGAGATGAACGGGCCGGGCGTGGCGTTTGAATGCCAATGCAAGAACGGGATGCACCTTTGGGAGGACGCTTTTCTTGCCGAAATCATAGACCCTGACACGATGGAAACGCTGCCGGACGGCGAAACGGGCGAGCTTGTGCTGACAACGCTTAGCCGCGAGGCTATGCCGGTGCTGCGCTACCGCACCCGCGACATGACCGCGTTCTACACGGAGCCGTGCCCTTGCGGGCGCGTTCAAAGGCGCATACGGCGTATCAAGGGGCGCAGCGACGATATGCTTATCATCAACGGCGTGAACATCTTCCCAAGCCAGATAGAAGAAGTGGTGATGGGCATGAAGGAAGTCGGCAACAACTACCTCATCATCGTGGAAAAAGACGGCTTTTTGGACCGCCTTACCGTCAAAACCGAGGTGAACGCTGAAACCTTTAAGGACGACTCGCGCAAGCTGAACGCGCTCCGCGAAAAGATAAGGCATACGCTGCAAACCACGATAACGGTCAATCCGAGGGTCGAGCTTGTCGAAAGCAACAGCCTTCCCGTTTCGGAAGGCAAGGCGAAGCGCGTCCTTGACAGCCGCCCCCGCTCCTGGTAGAAAATCCGTCGCGAATAAAAAATGGACGATACGGAATTTATTTTTGGCGTCGACCTTGACGGCGTTGTAAGCGATTTTTACGGTGCCATGCGGGAGATCGCGGCGGCGTGGCTCGACAAGCCCATGGAAAGCCTTACAGAAAACGTCAGTTTCGGACTGGAAGAATGGAAAATCGACGAATTTGGCGGCTATGAGCGGCTGCACCGTTTTGCCGTTACCCAGCGCGACCTGTTTCGCGGCATGAAGCCGGTAAAAAACGCGTCCAAGATACTGCGCAAACTTTCGGCAAAAGGGATCAGAATACGCATCATAACGAACCGCCTGTTCCTAAAATATTCCCATAAAGCCACGATCACGCAAACCGTTGACTGGCTCGATTCGTACGACATCCCCTACTGGGACCTTTGCTTTATGAAAGACAAGGGAGCGGTGGGAGCCGATTTATACATCGACGACGCGCCGCATAACATAGAAGCGTTGCGCGCCAACGGATGCGACTGCATCGTCTTTTCAAACTCGACTAATATCGGCCTGCCCGGTCCTCGCGCCGACAACTGGTACGAGGTCGAGGATTTAGCGCTGCGCGCCAGAGAAAAATGGCTGACAGGCGCGCCCGGCCTCTTCGAAGACGACATCTGACTCAATGAGCAGTGAATAATGAGTAATGAGCAATGGTTTCGATTGGGAATTGCGAGCCGTCCTTGCTAGCCCCCTAGGGGCCTGACCCCAAAGCAGACTCGCAACCCCCCTCGCCAGCCTCATCCCTCATCCCTCACTGTTCATTGCTCATTTGCCCGTCTTGCGGCGATTCGCTATTCGCGGGTTATTGACCGGAGCGGAACGGCAAAGCTACAATTAAAATATGCCGGAGCAGGAAATTTGTTATACGTATTGGCAGGAGCCGGACGGTTTCTATTTGGGGTACCTCAATGTCTGGCCGGGGCATTGGACGCAGGGAAAAACGCTCGATGAATTGGAAGAAATGCTTCTTGACCTGTATGACATTTACCGCGAGGAAGAGCGGGACAAAAACATTGAAAAGAAGACGGGACATTTGAAGGTTGCCGCTGTATGAAAGAAGGCGAGCTTCTTAAAATTCTTAAGAGGCAAGGCTGTGTTTTTGTAAAGCGCTGTAAAAAGCATGACAAGTACATTCAGCCTAGGACCGGAAAAACGGACCAAGTTCCAAGGCATTCAAATATCAACGATACGCTGGCAAGGCATAT
>JAIRSQ010000103.1 GCA_031255395.1 Spirochaetaceae bacterium
CGATAGTGGAGGGGGACACGGGATATTTTAGCGAAGAGAACCTGAAGGAAGCTGAGGAACGAAAGATAGAAGTAATAATTCCTGACCAACAATTCCGCAAACGGGACGGACAGTTTGAGGGGCGGCCGTTTCACGGGGGCAAGGGACGGTTTACGGCGGAAGATTTTAAGTATAACAAGAAGACGAGCGCCTGCCGGTGTCCGGCGAATAAGGAACTTTCTTACAAAGGGCGTGTGAAGCTGAGCCGGAACAGCGGGGAGAAGTGTCAGGCGAGAAGCGGGGATTGCGGGGATTGTCCGTTACGGGAGCGGCGCGTGGCCGGTCGCGGCGGGAAGAGCCCGCGAACATTGTTCATAGCGGACAAGAAACAGGAAGAGAATCTGTGTGAAAAGACGCGGCAAAAAATAGACGAGGCGAAATATCGGGCGTTGTACGGGAGGCGGACGCGAATAATAGAGCCGTGCTTTGCGGACATAACGTATAACAAAAAGATGAGCCGGTTTTCGCTGAGGACAAAACTAAAAGTAAATATCCAGTGGATGCTTTATTGCATGGCGCATAATATAGGCAAATGCATACCGGGAATACTGGCGGAGAGCGGGGGTTAGAGGGGACGGGAGCGCGGGGGGATTGGCGAAGGACGGGCGCAACGGGCTTGCCTGGCAATAAATCCGCGGCAAAATCGCAGGAACCTGCCGGAGGAAATATCTATGTCCAGAAAACGATTAATTCGACAGCCTCGTTGACAGCCGTGCGGATTTCATACCAAGTGTCCTGTTTAAGTTCTCTTAAAGGTCTCATGCATACTTATCACGGCGATATGCCGTTTTGCTTTAATTCGACGCAAAAAATATGAGAAACGCATATTTTTCATAAGCGGGGTTGCAGTTAACGCTTTGTTCTCGATATTTTGCCATTAATTTGTAATCTTTTGCGTGTATTGCTTAATTACCTTCAAACGCCACAGTCACCTATGTTTCACGTGAAACATAGGCTCAGTGTTTTAACTCCACTTCGGTTCTGCCAAAACCACCTAATTCAGGATTGGAAAAACGGAAGTCCGCGACGATGTTTTGAACGCTTAGATAATCGTGGACTCCGCGTTGCAGAATACCATCACCTTTGCCGTGTATAACAGCAAAGTTCCGCATACCCATAATGACAGCGGAGTCGATATGGCGTTGCAACACTTCCAACGCTTCGTTTAGGCGCATACCGCGCAAATTTAATTCGGGAACGGCGGACGACACTGGCAGACTGTAATCCACGCTTGTAGCCATAGGCTTGGATTGTTTCGTCGACGGATTGGCGTAAGCGAGCTCCCTTTCGGGAAAAGTCATCGAAACAGAACCTATCTCGACCACCCAAAAACCTTTTTTGGCCGGACGGCGGATAATACCGGGCAGCCTCTTAGTTCCGGCAAATACGGCAAGACCTGGGTATATCGTGCCGTCAATCGGCGCGGCATATAAATCTGCGGCAGGTATTTCCGCGTTCACAATGTCCGGCTTCATGTTTTCAAGGTTTTCTGTTTCCATCTCCACCGATTTTTCAAGTTCCGCCAAAAATCCTTTTACTTTAAGGGTTTTTTCACGGGTTATTTCACCTTCTTTCAGTTCTCGCACAAGGTTTTCAAGTGTTTTGCGACTCTCGTCAAGCAGATGGTGCAGGCTAACCAGCGAGCCGGATGCCAACTCTGCCTCTTTCTGCCGCAGTCGCATTTCACGCAAGTCAAATTCGTGTCTTTCGTCCAGCAGACGTTGTCGTTCTGCTTGCGTTTCCCGCAAACCGTTTTCAGCGGCACGATTTTTCTCTTTCAGCGCGGCAATCAGAACGGAAACGTCGCCGCAACCTTCGTCAAGATAACGCCGCGCCCTCGCCACAATTTGTGCGGAAAGCCCGTAACGCAGGCTTATGTCAAGAGCATAGCTCTCGCCTGGCAACCCCATCACTATGCGATAAGCCGGTTTCAGTGCGGCGGTGTCAAATTCGACCGAGGCATTTTCGACACGGCTGTTAGAAAAGGCATAGTTTTTCAATGCTCCATGATGGGTCGTTACAATACAGAAACAGTTTTTCTCGATAATGCTGTCGAGAATCGCCATCGCCACAGCCCCGCCCTCGGCAGGGTCAGTCCCGGCGCACAACTCATCGAACAGGACAAGCGATTCCGCACCGGCATTGTCTAGAATCGAGGCTATGACGCTTATATGCGCCGAAAAGGTTGAAAGTGAATGTTCTAAAGACTGATCGTCGCCAATACCCGCAAAAACGCTGTTAAAAACCGGCAACGCGCTGTCTTCCGCAAGAGGCAGAGCAAGGCCGGCCTGATTCATCAACGCGAAGAGTCCAGCGGTCTTGAGAGCCGCTGTTTTGCCGCCCGTGTTAGGTCCGCTTATTACAAGAACACGCGCCTTCATCTCGATATCGATAGGCACAGCCTTGCTGCCCAACAGCGGGTGGCGGGCTTGTTTTATCGTAAAAGCGCTACCATGTTCTGCGTCATCCGGCGGCAAAAATATGCCGTTGGTATTTATTGAATAACGGGCGCGGGCGCGAAGTGTTTCTATAAAGATTATCCGCTCATAAAAATGTAAAAGATCGTCCTTTACGGACGCGATTTTAGCGGTCAGTTCGCGCAGAATACGCCGCACTTCCGCGTCATAATGCCGCTGTTCAACAAGAATTTCATTGTTTTTTTCTACAACGTCTTCCGGTTCGATAAAAAGCGTCTGGCCGCTTGCGGAAACTTCATGTATGATGCCGCGAATTCTGCCCTTAAATTGGTGTTTAAGGGCTATAACGAGCCGCCCGTCGCGCTGGGACGGCACATCCGATTGAAGCATACGGCGCAAACTCCCGTTTTTCGTGTACGAGGC
>JAIRSQ010000108.1 GCA_031255395.1 Spirochaetaceae bacterium
AGCCCCGGCGCGGCACCCGTTGCCGGAATACAGCCCGCCCCGGTTGTCAAGAAGCAGTTCCCCCCGCGCCGAAACCCCGCCCGCCGCTTCCTTAAGCCCGTAAAAATCGGCGCGTAATATGTCGCCCTCTAAAACCGGATGGCACACGCCGTTCCCGCCAAAATCAATTTCGACCCTGACCCGAGCCTTCTTTCCCCCCGCCTCCACAGCCTCTTCCAGCGCCCCGTCAATCTGATAAAACCTCATCCCAGCCCCTCGCCATTCCTCACTGCTCATTGCTCATTCGCCGACAAGCCCGCTCCCCCGGACGACTCCCCAGCCCCCTCGCCCTCACTCACTTACAAGGACGCTCGCAAAGCCGACCCGCCAGCCCGCTCCCCTGGCAAACTCATTACTCATTGCTCATTACTCATTGCTGTTGTGTATGCGTAACCAGTCGTTAAGGCGTTGTTTAAGGGACGGGGTGTTTTCGCCGCGGCTTGCGGCGAGCAGGTAGGGAATGACAACCCGTTCCTTTAGCTCAGTCCAGTTTTTGGGCAGAATGTTTGGGGCCGCAAGCAGATCCGCCGGCGGAATGTGTCCCAAAAGTGACGGATAGTACAGCGGAAAAATGGTCTCGTTTACGGTGCGCATTGCGGAAAATCCGTTGGAAATACCGAAAATCGTGTCGGAAAGCCGGTTTTTCACGCTTTCTTTAAGCAGCAGCATCTGGGTCTCTTCATTGAAAAACCAAACGGTGAACGCCTTGGCAGCCTGTTTAGCCCGTCCGTTCCTGTTAAGCCCGTAGTAAACGGCGTTTTCGATAACCGGAACAAGCCCGTCGCCGGACAGCATCCTAAAATCCAGCGATTCCCGCATCTCGTCAGGCGTCATGAAAAATTTTGAGCTTTCGGCGTACGCGAACAGGATGCGGGCATTGCCCACGAGCTTTGAAGGCGTATCAAAAAAATACTTGAAATAAAAATCATCCTCAGCCTTAACTCCGCCATTCGTGTCTTCTATCCAGCCGCGTATATAATTCACCGCGCGGGAAAGGGCATCTTCGTCCCATTCCAGCGGACTGTCTTCCCTAAACGCTGCGTTAAACAGCACGGCGATTTCAAAAAGAAAATTGCCGTTCCATAGCGGCGAAAATCCCACGCGCGTAAACACGCTGTCCGATTCCTCGTTAAAATCTTTTCCAAGCGTCTTTATTTCTTCCGGTTCGATTGTAAACGGGTCCGATATTAAATGGCTGTTGGTTTCGGAAAAAATTATTACAGGCAGATTGAACGAAACGGGCAACAGGCGCTGTTTTTTATCGAATCTGCCGAGAGCGAGCAATGACGGGTAAAAACTTTCTTCGAGTTCGCTATTCTGCCTGAAAAGAAAATCCAGACTCTGCCATAGTTTAAGGGTCGAAGCGCTTTTTAACCAGCTTCCCGCGATTATATCCGGCCTGGCATTGTCTCTGTAAAAAAAATCCGCCGCGTCGCTTTTATACACCACCTCAATCTTGTATTTGTCCTGAGTCATATTGAACAGGTTCGCGTAGAAAGCGAATTCCGGTCTGTCCGTCAAAAGAACGGCTTCGCCGTTTCCGAATTTTTCGCAAGAGAATAACAGGCAAAATAATATGGCTAACGGGAAAAAAATAATTTTGCCGTTCATTCAATCTTCGCCAAGATACGCCCTGCGCACGCGGTCGTCGTTGAGGAGCGCCGCACCCGTATCCCGCATAGTAATGGCGCCCGTTTCCAGCACATAGGCGTAATCGGCGATTTCGAGCGCTGAGCGCGCGTTCTGTTCGATGAGCAGGACCGTGGTTCCGTTTTTGTTTATTTCGCGAATAATATCGAATATCATGTTTGAAACGAGCGGCGCAAGGCCGAGAGACGGCTCGTCAAGCATCAAAAGGCGCGGGGACGCCATCAGGCCGCGCCCAACCGCCAGCATTTGCTGTTCGCCGCCGGATAGAGTGCCGGCGCTCTGTCTGACACGCTCTTTAAGGCGCGGAAACAGCTCGAAACAGCGTTCCCTGTCCCGTTTGACGCCGGCACTGTCCTTCCTGAAGTACGCCCCCAGTCTTAGGTTTTCGTCAACGGTGAGGTTAGGGAAAACGTGCCTGCCCTCCGGCACAAGAACGAGCCCGGATGCCACGATGTCCTTCGTGTCCCGTCCCAATATGTCTTCGCCTTCCCAAAGGATAGCGCCTGAACTTTTTACAAGCCCCGCGACGCTGTTCAGCATCGTGCTTTTGCCCGCCCCGTTAGCGCCGATTAGCGTTACGATCTTTCCCGCGGCAACTTCGATATCTATCCCGCGAAGCGCGTGAATCCCGCCGTAAAACACCGATAAATTTTTAGTTTTCAGCACCTGTCCTAGCCTCCGGCGCCTAAATAAGCGTCAATCACTTTTTTATCTTTTTGTATTTCCTGAGGCGTTCCTTCCGCTATGGTAATTCCGTACTCAAGGACATGAACTCTCTCGCAGACGCCCATTACAACCTGCATGTGGTGCTCTATCAACAGGACGGCTATATTGTATTTTTCGCGTATGCCGAGGATAAAATCCATTAGGTCGCGGGATTCTTGCGGATTCATACCAGCGGCGGGTTCGTCGAGCAGCAGGAGTTTAGGCAGAGTCGCAAGAGCGCGCGCTATTTCAAGGCGGCGCTGCTTTCCGTAGGGCAGCGATATCGCGCTGTCCGCGGCGTTGTCCGCAAGGCCGACCGAATCCAGCAGGGTAAGTGACAACTCGCGCGCCTTTTTTTCACGGGCCAAATACACGGGCAGGCGCAGCACGGAAGCCGCCAGAGAAGAGCCGTTATGCAGATTTGCCGCAACCATGATGTTTTCCAGCACGGTCATCTCGCCGAAAAGCCTTATGTTCTGAAATGTGCGGGCAAGCCCCGCCTCCGTTATCTTATGCGGCGGCCTGCCGGAAATTCTTTTTTCATTGAAAAAAACGCTGCCTCCGGTCGGCGCGTAAACGCCGGTTATTACGTTGAACACCGTGGTCTTGCCAGCGCCGTTGGGCCCGATTAGCCCTACTATCTCGTTGTCTCCGACGGTTATCGAAAAATCGTCCACGGCGGTAAGTCCGCCGAATCTCATCGTAACATTCTTTGACACGAGCATCAGATGTCCCTCTTTTTGACGAACTGCCGTTTTATTCCGGCCAGCATATCCCATGAAAATTCTTTTTTCCCCATGAGTCCCTGCTGGCGGTATATCACGACGACAAGCAGCAGTATGCTAAATACGACCATGCGAAGTCCCGGCAGTCCCTGCGTATGAAACACGAGCAGGTCGAGCGGGCCGTCGAGGAAGCGCAACGCCTCCATCGCGATGGTTACAGCGACCGCCGCTATGCACGATCCGGTTATGCTGCCGTTGCCGCCCAGCACGACTATCAGAATGATGTTGTACGTCAGATTGAACGTGAACATTTTCGGGTCTATCGTGTTCATAAAGTGGCCGAGCAGGGCGCCGCCGACTCCGGCAAGGAAGCTGGAGACAGTAAAGCT
>JAIRSQ010000116.1 GCA_031255395.1 Spirochaetaceae bacterium
ATTGCCAAAGTCTGCTGTTGGCGGTGTAAAGTGTAGTCCCGACCTTGGCTATTTTCGACGGCGAGCCGCTGATCAGCGGGTCTTTAGGCGCCACCTCGTTTGAAATCATCGTAAAAATCGGGTCCTGGTTGCAGGCTGCCAAAAAGAATAATGATACAATTGATATAAATGAAAACGTTCTTGTAATTTTCATGCCTTCTCTATAAACACCCAAAAATATTAGAGTTGTTTAAAACTTCAGTTCTAAACAATAACCGCTAAAAATGACTTTGGAGACAACCAACCGGGTTGTCGAACAAGTCCATTTTCCGCTTCCCCCGCTAAAAATGATAACGGGCTGAAAGAGTCACCTCAAAGAAGTGGCCCGTCGCGTTCTTTTCGGGGGTATTGGTAGACTGCGGCGTGAACCACCAAGCCAAGTTAAGGCCGAAAGACCAGTCGCTGTTGAACCGGAAAAAACCGGACGCCTGCGGCTTAAGGAAAAACCAGTAGCCGTTGTACGTCAAATACTGCACCGTCACGCCGCCAACAGTTACGGAAAGCGGGAATTCAAAACGGCGAAACACGAACTGGTACCCCAAGGTAGCGCCTATCGGTATCATATATAAAAAGTTTTTCCCAAGCGTCTGTGAAAAACTGCCCTGCAAAGAACCGCCGATATATATACGGGAATTCAGAAAGTAGTTGTACGAAAGCGATCCCGTGCCTCCCAAATGTAAATTATTATCGAGCGTCCTGCCGGAAGATGACACGAAGAAAAGCGGCACAAGGATACCAAGGCTTATATTAAACGTCTGATCGCCGCGCGTATACCCTGTCAGCGGCACCCCGTCCCAAGCCGGCAAAGTGGGCAACGTCGCGTTCCCGTCTCCGTCCTCGCCCTCGTACATGTTGTCGTCATCGTCCTCGTATTGGCCATCGCTACCGTTTTCGTACGGGTCATCGCCATCATTCTCGTACCGGCTGCCGTCCTCGCTCTCGTACGGGCTGTCGTTACCGGGCGTTTCGATATTGCCGGGCGCGTCCTCGTCCTGCGCCGCCAGCGGAAAAACCGCCGCGCCAAAAAGCGCCGCCGCCAAAATTATTCTACGCGCGACGCGCCCGTTCATGCCTTTTCCAATCCATAAACCCATGCTACCCTAATGCGCTCCTAATTAAAAGCCGCCCGTCTGAGGGTTTTCCGCCTTGTCTTGGGCAAGGCCCCGCGGAGCGTCCTCAGAAATCAGTAGGCTGTTTTGCCTTTTTGCCGTTTCCCGCCTCAATGAGTCCGGCAATCTCTTTTACGCGCTGGGTTTCGCCCTTTTTGGCCACCAAAACGCCGGACAGCTCGCCGTTTTCGCTGTTACGAACAATGACTATCAGATCGTCAACGCCGCAGAGTCCGACCGGAACGGGCGAATCCACGAAACACGAGGAGCTTCCAACACTAAAAACATTTTCATCCCGAATAGGTAACAGGCTGACGTACTCGTCCCAACTGCCCGCGTCGTGCCAGTCGAAGGCGGCCTTTGCCATGATCACGTTGCGACACTTTTCCACGACAGCTATATCGAACGGGACCTGTTCCGTTTTATCATACGCGGCGTCCAGTCCTTGCCAGTTTTCCAGCACGTTAAGGCCGCTCCCGTCCCGGTTCCTATCCGGGACGGGAGCGGCCAATTTTTCAAACGGCGACAGGACGCCGGCGGCGTTTTCTCTGAATTCGTTCAGGATAAAATCCGTCCTGAACGCGAACATTCCTGAATTCCAAAAGAAATTTCCGGCTTGCAGGTATTTTTCCGCCGACACCCTGTCCGGCTTTTCGCGGAAAGACGCTACGGCGAAGACGCCGTCGCGGGCGCTTCCCGCGGTTTCAATATAGCCGTAGCCCGTCTCAGGATAACGCGGCGGTATGCCGAACACGGCAAGGCCGCCTTGCCGCACAAGCGGCGCCAGCGCGCGGGCCTGCTTTGCAAAGTCCGCTTCCGGCTCGATTATATGGTCGCTTGTTAAAACTAGCATACAGCGCGGCGCTCCGTCCGGGAGCGCCGCGCCAGGCGACCGCTCGGCAAACACGGCGGCGCAGGCAACCGCGGCAGCTGTGTTTTTTGCCTTGGGCTCCGGTATCAGTGTTATGCGCCGCAAACGGCCTTTCGGGTATCCGGCGCAGATTTCTTTGATATAAGGAACGTGCGCCCTGCCTGCAACCACGATTATCCGGGCGTCGTCCCCGTTTGTTACGGCAACGGCGCGGTCCAGAGCCGCATGAAAAAAGGTTTTTTCTTTATGGCCGGGCAACGGCATGAACTGTTTTGGCCGCCCGTTCCCGCTCGCCGGCCAGAGTCTGGCGCCGGAACCTCCCGCCATGATAACGCAGTCGCTGAACATCATGGATAACACATTATCGCCGCCGCCCGGCTTTATGTCAACGCCGCTCTTGACAGGAATTAAACGGCAAAATAGATTGCGGCTATGGGACGAAAAAAGACAAGCGGAAAACAGGGCGCGGGTTTTATTGAAACGCGGTTCGTAAGAAAGATTTGTCCAAGCTGCAAGGGCGGGGACGGCATTAACAAAGAAATATACAGCACGCGGGAAGACGCTCTTGACGCGGCGGAATATATAAAAAACGAGCGCGGCATAAAACTTAAGGTTTACCAATGCGGCGCCGGAAACGGGTGGCATTTGACCAAAGACACGGACGATTCCGGAACAAACGGCAGTTCGGCGGCCATATCGCAAAATGACGGCTTTCCGCGGTATTCCGCATATAACAGCAAGGTCGCGTGGGAATTTGTCGAAGACGGTAGGGCATACGGCGAGAGCGCGACGACAGAGATCCGTTCCAAAAATTTGCGGCGGACGCCGGACTATAAATCCATAAAAAGAATCGAAGGCGGGAGCGATAACGTTTCATTGTGCGGCGTCATCGCGGAAATGATACCGAACGCCAGCATAGAAAAAATATTTAACATAAATTTGGATAATCCGATTTCAGCAAGCCTTGCGAAAGTTTTTTTGGACGAGGAACACCGCCAGATAACGGTTCATGTTAAAATTCCTGGCGGCGTAAACGCCGGCGACAAAAATGCCGGCAGCGTTTCCGTGAAAAGCTATACTGCCCTCGTAAAAAAAACACTGTTACAAAAACAGAAAATTAAAAAGGGTGACAGCGTAAATTTTTCCGCCGTCATAAAAAGCATAAACAACAAAAACGTATGGCATTGCGTTGACATAACGCGGACGGCGGAAAAGCAGGGCGCGCCGCCGCGCGGCAGCCTGTAAACCCGCTGGCGGGTTTACAGGTTTAGCTCTTCTAAAACTATGTTTCCGTTGGTATAAATGCAAACATTGCTGGCAATTTTAAGGCTTTTTTCGGCGATTTCAGTGGCGGTAAAATCGCTGCCGTCAAGATAGGCCAGCGCAGCGGCGTAAGCGTAATTTCCGCCGGAACCGATGGCGAGGGCAGGCTCGGCAGGCTCGATCACATCGCCCGTGCCGGAGATTAACAGCGTCTTATGAATGTCCGCCGCCAGCAGCATAGCCTCCAGCCGCCTTAGCGAGCGATCCGTCCGCCATTCCTTGGCAAGTTCCACGGCAGCCCGTTGCAAATCCCGCGAATACTCCTTTAGCTTTTCCTCGAAGCGGTCAAAGAGAGTAAACGCATCCGCCGTGGCGCCTGCAAATCCGCACAGCACCTTGCCGTCCGCAAGTCGGCGGACCTTGCGGGCGTTGCTCTTCATAACCGTCTCGCCAAACGTAACCTGCCCGTCTCCGGCCATAGCGACCTTCCCGTTACGCCGCACCGCAAGCACGGTCGTGCTTCTGAAAATCTTTTTTTTCGTCATATATCCTCTCAAAAATTTTTACGAATGAGGATGCGCCTTGTGATACACGGATTTTAGCTTTTCCATATTCACATGGGTATACCGCTGCGTAGTCGAAAGACTGGCGTGACCCAACAATTCCTGCACGACGCGGATGTCGCAGCCTGAATTTACAAGATGAGTCGCAAAACTATGCCTTAGCGCGTGCGGATGCACGTTTTTCGGCAGATTCGAGCGTCGCGAATAGACATCGATTATCCAGCGCGCTCCCGGTACGGACAGCGCGTTGCCCCGCTTGCTGATAAACAGCTCCTCCGGCGGGTTTTCGGCTTTCACGCGGGCGGCACGGGCGGGAATATAGTCCGCCAGAGCCTTCCTCCCTTCCTCGGAAAAAAACACATACCTCTCTTTGCCGCCCTTTCCTGTTATTCGGGCACGAGCGTAGCCGTTTTCGAGGCATGACACCTTCAGCGAACATAGTTCGCTGACGCGGAGTCCCGCCGAATACATGGCCATTATTAGCGCCTTGTCGCGCAACGCCCAGAGCGCGCCCTTTTTTTCTGGAAGCGAGGCGAAGTCCGCCATCTCCCGTTCCCAAAGAAAGGCGGGGAGGCGAGGCCTTGTTTTCAAATTCCTTAGCGACTCTGAAGGGTTGTCCGCCCTAACGCCGAAGCGGGTCAGGTAACGGAAAAAGCCTCTGAGCGAAGACAGCGCCCTGTTCACGCTGACGGCGGTCTTGTTTTCAAGACTCATGTTCCCTATGAACAGCCGAAAGTCCGCCGCTTCCGCTGCGGAAGGCTCCAAGCCTTTGTTCGCGCAAAAATTGACGAACTCGCGCAGGTCGGAGCTGTACGCTATCAGGGTCTTGCCGGAAACGCGCCGCACGGAACGCAGATACTCAAGGTAGTTTTCAATATGATCCGCATCCTTCATTCACAATCATTTTCCTCAATCTGGCCACAAAAAACAAGAGCTCCGCGCCTGCCTGTCCATTGCAAGGCGCTGCCGTCATTGTGGTACGGCACGCTAGTCATTGCGAGTCCGAATGGCGAAACAATCCAGTGTCGTGGACGGCCTTGTCAGGATCGCTTCGGCAAAGCGCGGGAACGGGACGCACAACGCGTAGTCAGAGCCGATGTAGCGGCGTCAGCCCCGTTAGGCGG